>NZ_FOVS01000032.1:0-68197 GCF_900115235.1 Pseudomonas sp. NFACC24-1 | reverse complement strand
ACAACGCTGTTGTTCGAATGCAGATCTATGCCACAGAATTTCATCACGGCCTCCTCAGCAAAAGTCTAAGTTCGCACCTTGAATTTTGCGCCACCTCTGTGAGGTGGGGAGGCCGGCCAGATGATTCTCAGAATTATTTCTATCAAAATAAATCTGTCCCCTTTCATTTCTTAGGAGAAGATTCCGCAGATTATGGCGGTGCGGCGGAGTCGGTTGGGGGGTGAGGCGCAGGAGTGATTGGGGCTGCTCGGCGACAAGAGACAGGTCTATATTCAAGGGGTGTCCCCCTTCAATAACATTCGCGTGGATGCTCCTGCTTCTCCACCTTCTGAGAGTCAAGCCTGGGCCTGACCACCGCACCTCCAAGCCACATATTCTTGCGCCTTTGCCTACAACCGCACCAGAATCCGCCGGCTTTTCAGACATGCCCTCGGGCTCTATCGTTTCCTTAACACTGGCCGAGCCGGCATCGATGACACTCAGGCATGCTAGCTCCCCTCGGGAAAGTCATAGGCCCGGCCGCATCAAGCTTTCGGCAGCTAGCTTTGGTGGCTCATGTTCACCGGTACACACCGTCTATATACTCAAATCATGGAACGTATCCAATCAATCAATCTCGCGCGGATAGACTGGTGTTGTACCGATCACGGTATGACGCGGGACGAGCTCGCCCGTGAGATTGGTATAGCACCTGCCAGCTTTGAAAAAGTGATGGCCGGCGAGACGGGACTGACCTTCAACCAGTTGCGTAAGCTGGCGGCCGTTTTCGGGCGAGGCACCTTGTTTTTCATGGAGCCAGGGCCGGTCAACGAGGCAAAGGTGCACTCGCCGCAGTTCCGCACCTTGAGCAATCAGAAACCGGAACTTTCGCACCGCCTGAAGCTGCTGGTTGAGCGAGTGGAGCGTCAGCGCGCAGTGTTCCTTGCACTGCGTGAGGAGCTTGAACCGACGGAGGTCGTGCGCTTCTCGCCGCCCGACCTGGCAGGCCTGAGCATCCCCGATGCGGCCAGCCGTGTGCGTGAATGGCTGGGGCTGGCGAACCGTAACAATTTCGACAGTTATCGTAAGGCCATCGAAGCGCGCGGCCTGTTGGTCTTCCGCAGCAATGGCTACAACGGTAAATGGCAGATTGCGAAGGAAAGCCCGATCCTCGGTTTTTCACTCTACGACCCTGAATGCCCGGTAATCGTCATCAAGAAGCAGGATGCAGATACCCGCCAAAGCTTCACGTTGATGCATGAGTTGGGGCACCTACTTATTCATCGGGCAAGCTCAATTGACGATGAAGAGGATTTGTATTCGGCGGACGATGAAGAGCAAGAGGCGAATGCCTTTGCCGGCCATCTGTTGGTCCCCGATCAGTTTCTGTTAAGCATTCATGACGATGAGCGCCCTGTTGAGGCGGCCGAATTTGATGGCTGGCTGGAACCACAACGCAGGGCGTGGGGTGTGAGCGGCGAGATGATCCTACGGCGTCTGATGGATGCCGGACGTTTGCCAAGCGAAGCGTATGCCGCATACCGACGGTGGAACAAGCAACGAGTGATGCCTGAAAACGAGGGTGGCAGCCGAGAGCACCGCAATCGCGAACCCCGGCACATTTTTGGCGATGGTTACGTGCGCACAGTGCTGGATGCCATGAACGCTCGTCGTATCACTCTCGCCAAGGCAAGCAGCTATCTCGACAACCTTAAGATCTCGGACCTGCACAAGCTGGAACGCTTCTATGCAGGTGTTTGATGCCTCATCCATGCTCTACGCGTGGGATAACTACCCTATCGCGCAGTTTCCGGGGCTTTGGGCATGGATGACGGATCGAGTGATGCAAGGGGTGATTCGGATGTCCGAGGTTGCCGCCGAAGAAGTTGAACACAAAGCACCGGAGTGCGTGACCTGGCTGAAGGAGGCAGGTCTGCAAAAGATGCCCGTGACCGAGGCGATCCTATTGGAAGCCTTTCGTATCAAAGGATTGCTTGAGATCGAAGAAGACAAATACGGTGCTGGGGTCGATGAAAACGATCTATATATCATTGCCACCGCGAAGCTACATGGCTGCGAGTTGGTCACGGATGAGGCGTTTCAGCCTTCTGCGAACAAGCACAAACGCAATTGGAAGATTCCTGCTGTTTGCAATATGGAAAGTGTGCAGACCCCCTGGATCAACTTCCTCGACTACATCAAGCGATCCCAAGCAGTTTTCGGATGATGACTTCAGTCATTTGAGTACAAAATCGGACTGATCTTCTGATATTTAGCTTACCCCTTCTTATCCTCAGTCAACCTGCTCAAACCGCCGCCGCTTCATGAACAACCCCATCCCCATAGCCACAGCAAAGACCGAGAGCAGCCCCAGATCAAATCCCAGCAGTCGGATCTGACTGGCCGCGACGCAACCGACCGCACCCACCAGCGCCAGCCCTAGCCACTTGCGCAGCAGGTAAGGCTTGAAAAATAGGGGGGCCAGATTTATTTTCTGCCCCCCTTCGTCAGCGCTAAAAGCCGCCCCCTTCAACATGGTAAACCTTCGGCTCCTCCGAAAAATATTCCTCCAACCCCATCATGAACAGCCGATGGTCTTCACTCGCTTCGAAGCCCAGAGAGTGGTCTTCCAGCGATTGCCACCGCACGATCAGGTTGAACTGCTCGGGCGTTTCGATCCCTTGCCCCAGCATGTGGCCGCCGTAACCCTTCGCCCGTGTAAGCAAAGGAGCGACTTCGGCAAATGCGCGTCGAAACGTTTCAATGCGTTCTTTGTGAACAGGAAGCACAGCGATTTCGTAAACCATGACGCACCTCTGAATTGGTTGAAGTCCGCACTTACGGAATGAGCGATGGCTCGACGGCAATGGCGATTTTTCCTCGAAGACCGTTGTTGGCGCTTTCCAACCGGGCATGGGCCAGGGGAATGTCGGCCAGCGAATAGACGGCGCCGACATGGGGGCGCAGCTGACCGCGGGCTATCAATGCGCTCAGCTCATCGAGCTTGCCGCGGTTTTGCCGGGTGAACACGAAGTGATAGCTCGCGTTCTTGCCCCAGGCCTGGACGAGGTTTTGTGGCTGGGCGATGTCCACGATCGAGACGACGCGGCCCAGTTGCGCGAGGACGTCGGGGCTGCGGGACAGTGTGTTGCCGCCGATGGTGTCGAATACGACATCCACGCCGTGGCCAGCGGTTTCCCGAAGGACAGCGTCGACATAATCTTCTTTCTCGTAGTCAATGATCACGTCGGCCCCCAAGTTGCGGGCGAACTCAGCGTTTGCTTCGCGCACAGTAGTGAACACCCGGGCGCCCATGGCTTTCGCCACTTGGATCGCGACATGCCCGACGCCTCCAGCGCCGCCGTGGACAAGAATGCTCTCCCCGACCCTGAGCGCCGCCCGCACCACCAGCGCTTCCCACACCGTCCCGCCCACCAGGGTCAGGCTTGCGGCCTCAAGATGGCTCAGCTCGGGCGGTTTCTTCCCGACAATGCTCTCGGCCGCGACGTGGTACTCGGCATAGCTGCCTGCCCCTTCAAATATTTGCGGGGTGTACCAGACTTCATCTCCAGGCGCGAAGGTGGTCACACCGGGCCCAACGGCTTCGACCACGCCGGATACGTCGTGGCCGGTGATGGCCGGCAGTGGCACCAGGTCGGAATAGTCGCCGCGTCGAACCTGGTAATCCAACGGGTTGATGGAAGTGGCGTGTACGCGGACCAAGACTTGTCCCGCTTGCGGAACGGGCTTGGGCACATCGCGGAGTTCGAACGATTCAGGACCGCCGAATGATTTAAGCATCATCGCTTTCATAGTAACTCCTCGTATCGATAAAAAGGGATATCGAGATATTTCGATATACTGTGGTAAAAAAACGCTACAGGTCTTTCCCAATGATCTCGGCGAGAGCACTGATGGTTGCTTCATTGCGTTTGTAATAGGTCCACTGGCCGATGCGCCTGACTTCGACCAGACCCACCCGTTGCAACGTGGCCAGATAACCGGACACCGTCGACTGCGACAGGCCGATCCCTTCCTGGATACTGCTGACGCAGACGCCGACCGTATGAACGTCACCCTCATCCTGCGGGGGGAAGTTCTTTGCCGGATCCTTCAAACCTTTCAGGATTTGGAGACGTGTCGGGTTTGAGAGGGCTTTGAATATTTCGAGTAGGTCCATGCGGCGAGGATATCGAGATTTTTCGATATGTCAATACGTGAATTGGGATAGCTCATGAGCGGGGGTTTTGAGGCTGCTTCGCAGCCTGGCGGGGATAAATCCCCTCGCCACAGGGGGCTTGGGGCGGGATCAGGCGTGGCGATCCAGTTTCTTGAGGAACACAGTCATTTCTTTTTCGGCCTGTTTGTCGCCGTGGGCGCGGGCGGCTTCAAGGCCTTGTTCCCAGGCTTGGCGGGCAGCCGGGAGGTCGCCTTGGCCTTGGTGGGCCTTGCCCAGTAGTTTCCAGGCGGCTGAATACTTGGGGTCGAGTTCGACGCAGCGTTGAAAGTGTTCGGCGGCGCGGGGGAATTCGCCGAGGTCGAGGTAGCCTTTGCCCAGGCCGAAGCGTAGCAGGGCGTTGTCCACGCCCTTGGCGAGCATTTTTTCCAGGGAATCGAGCATTTTAAAAACTCCTCATGACTAAGATCGTTCCCACGCTGCGCATGGGAATGCCTCCACGAACGCTCTGCGTTCAGCTCTTGAGGGACGCGGAGCGTCCCAGGCTGCATTCCCACGCGGAGCGTGGGAACGATCAGTGGTGGTCAGAAGAAGCTCAACCCCACATGGAACAGCTTCTCGACATCGCGAATGTGCTTCTTGTCCACCAGGAACAGGATGACATGGTCGCCGGTCTTGATCGTGGTGTCGTCGTGGGCGATCAGGACTTCTTCGTCGCGGATGATCGCGCCGATGGTGGTGCCGGGTGGCAGGCCGATGTCGCGGATGGCTTTGCCGATCACTTTGCTGGACTTGGCATCGCCGTGGGCAATGGCTTCGATGGCTTCGGCCGCGCCGCGGCGCAGGGAGTGGACGCTGACGATGTCGCCGCGGCGCACGTGGGCGAGCAAGGTGCCGATGGTCGCCAGTTGCGGGCTGATGGCGATGTCGATGTCGCCGCCCTGGATCAGGTCGACGTAGGCCGGGTTGTTGATGATGGTCATCACTTTCCTCGCCCCCAGGCGCTTGGCCAGTAGCGACGACATGATGTTGGCTTCGTCGTCGTTGGTCAGGGCCAGGAAGATGTCGGCGTCGGCGATGTTTTCTTCCAGCAGCAGGTCGCGGTCCGAGGCGCTGCCTTGCAGCACCACGGTGCTGTCGAGGGTGTCCGAGAGGTAGCGGCAGCGGGCCGGGTTCATCTCGATTATCTTGACCTGGTAGCGGCTTTCGATGGCTTCGGCCAGGCGCTCGCCGATCTGTCCGCCGCCGGCGATGACGATGCGCTTGTAGTTCTCGTCGAGGCGGCGCATTTCGCTCATCACCGCGCGAATGTTCGCTTTGGCGGCGATGAAAAACACTTCGTCGTCGGCTTCAATCACCGTGTCGCCCTGGGGCAGGATCGGCCGGTCACGGCGGAAAATCGCCGCGACTCGGGTCTCCACATTCGGCATGTGTTCGCGCAATTGGCGCAGTTGCTGGCCCACCAGCGGCCCGCCGTAGTAGGCCTTGACCGCCACCAGTTGCGCCTTGCCTTCGGCGAAGTCGATCACCTGTAGGGCACCGGGGTGCTCGATCAGGCGCTTGATGTAGTTGGTCACCACCTGTTCGGGGCTGATCAGCACGTCCACCGGGATCGCTTCGTTGTCGAACAGGTCGGCACGGGTCAGGTAGGCGGCTTCGCGCACCCGGGCGATCTTGGTCGGGGTGTGGAACAGGGTGTGGGCGACCTGGCAGGCGACCATGTTGGTTTCGTCGCTGTTGGTCACGGCCACCAGCATGTCGGCATCGTCGGCACCGGCCTGGCGCAGCACCGTGGGCAACGAGCCCCGGCCTTGTACAGTGCGGATGTCGAGGCGGTCGCCGAGGTCGCGCAGGCGTTCGCCGTCGGTGTCGACCACGGTGATGTCGTTGGCCTCGCTGGCCAGATGTTCCGCCAGCGAACCGCCGACCTGCCCTGCGCCGAGGATGATGATTTTCATCCAGTCACTCCTATCGAATCGGTCTTAACCGCGTGCGGCGGCGATCTTGATCAGTTTGGCGTAGTAGAAGCCGTCGTGCCCGCCTTCCTGGGCCAGCAACTGGCGGCCATGGGGCTGCTTCAGGCCGGCCTGGCTGGCGATGTCCAGTTCCCGGGCGCCCGGGGTGCGGGCGAGGAAGGCCTCGATCACGTCGGTGTTCTCGGTGGGCAAGGTCGAACAGGTGGCGTAGAGCAACATGCCGCCCACTTCGAGGGTCTGCCACAGGGCATCGAGCAGTTCGCCTTGCAACGTGGCCAGTGCGGCGATGTCGTCCGGCTGGCGGGTGAGCTTGATGTCCGGGTGGCGACGGATCACGCCAGTGGCCGAGCACGGCGCATCCAGCAGGATGCGCTGGAACGGTTTGCCGTCCCACCAGGTTGCGGTGTCGCGGCCATCGGCAGCGATCAGCTGGGCGTCCAGGCCCAGGCGTTCGAGGTTCTCCTTCACCCGCACCAGGCGCTTGGCCTCCAGGTCCACCGCCACCACGCCGGCCAGCTTCGGCTCGACCTCGAGGATGTGGCAGGTTTTGCCGCCCGGCGCGCAGCAGGCGTCCAGCACCCGTTGCCCAGGCGCCAGCTCCAGCAGGTCGGCGGCCAGTTGCGCGGCTTCGTCCTGGACGCTGATCCAGCCTTCGGCGAAGCCCGGCAACGCACGTACGTCACCCGGGGTTTCCAGCACGATACCGTCGCGGCTGTACTGGCACGGGATGGCCGGGATGCCCTCCTCGCCCAGCAACGCCAGGTAGGCGTCGCGGGTATGGTGGCGACGATTGACCCGCAGGATCATCGGCGGGTGGGCGTTGTTGGCCGCGCAGATGGCTTCCCATTGCTCGGGCCAGAAGGCCTTCAGGGATTTCTGCAACCAGCGCGGGTGGGCGGTGCGCACCACCGGGTCGTGTTCCAGCTCGGCCAGCAGGGCTTCGCTTTCCCGTTGGGCACGGCGCAACACGGCATTGAGCAGGGCCTTGGCCCAGGGCTTTTTCAGCTTGTCGGCGCAGCCCACGGTTTCGCCGATGGCAGCGTGGGCCGGAACGCGGGTGTAGAGCAGCTGATAGAGCCCCACCAGCAGCAGCGCCTCGACGTCGGCATCGGCGGCCTTGAATGGCTTCTGCAACAGCTTGGCCGCCAGGGCCGACAGCCGGGGCTGCCAGCGGGCGGTGCCGAACGCCAGGTCTTGGGTGAAGCCGCGATCACGGTCTTCCACTTTGTCCAGTTGGGTCGGCAGGGAACTGTTCAGCGAAGCTTTGCCACTGAGGACGGCGGCGAGGGCCTTGGCGGCGGCCAGACGCGGATTCATGAGGCGTCCACCGCTTGGCCGAGGACGGTGCCGACGGCAAATTTCTCACGGCGGCTGTTGAACAGGTCGCTGAAATTCAACGCCTTGCCACCGGGCAGTTGCAGGCGCGTCAGGCACAACGCCTGTTCACCGCAGGCAACGACGAGGCCGTCTTTGCTGGCGCTGAGGATTTCACCCGGTGCGCCCTTCCCTTCGGCATGGCTGGCCGCCAGCACTTTCAGGGCTTCGCCGTTCAAGGTGCTGTGGCAGATCGGCCACGGGTTGAAGGCCCGCACCAGGCGCTCCAGCTCGATGGCTGGGCGGTTCCAGTCGATACGGGCTTCGTCCTTGTTCAGTTTGTGGGCGTAAGTGGCAAGGTTGTCATCCTGCACTTCGCCTTCCAGCGTACCGGCAGCCAGGCCGGCGATGGCCTCGACCACGGCGGGCGGGCCGATGAGTGCGAGGCGGTCGTGCAGGCTGCCACCGGTGTCTTCGGCGCTGATGGGGGTGTTGACCTTGAGCAGCATCGGCCCGGTGTCCAGGCCGGCTTCCATGCGCATCACCGTCACGCCGCTCTCGGCATCACCGGCTTCCACCGCACGCTGGATCGGCGCCGCACCGCGCCAGCGCGGCAGCAGCGAGGCGTGGCTGTTGATGCAACCCAGGCGCGGGATATCCAGCACCACTTGGGGCAGGATCAGGCCGTAGGCGACCACCACCATCAAGTCCGGCTGCAGCGCGGCCAGTTCGGCCTGGGCTTGCGCGTCCCGCAGGGTCGGCGGCTGCAACACCGGGATGCCGTGTTCCAGGGCAAGCTGCTTGACCGGGCTTGGCATGAGTTTTTGCCCGCGCCCGGCCGGCCGGTCCGGCTGGGTGTAGACCGCGACGATGTCGTGGGGGCTGGCCAGCAGGGCCTTGAGGTGTTCGGCGGCAAATTCGGGAGTGCCGGCAAAGACGATGCGCAGGGGCTCAGTCATGGGAAGCTCTCAATTACAAAGCGGTCGCAAAAAGAAAAAGGCTTGCCGTGGCAAGCCTTTGAAAGGAGGCATCAAGCATTCTGGCGATGAAGTTTTTCCAGTTTTTTCTTGATCCGGTCACGCTTGAGGGTAGACAGGTAATCCACGAACAGCTTGCCGTTGAGGTGGTCGCACTCGTGCTGGATGCACACCGCCAGCAAGCCTTCGGCGATCAGTTCATAAGGCTGGCCGTCACGGTCCAGGGCCTTGATCTTGACCTTCTGCGGACGGTCGACGTTTTCATAGAAGCCTGGCACCGACAGGCAGCCTTCCTGGTACTGGTCCATCTCGTCGGTCAGGGTTTCGAACTCGGGGTTGATGAACACCCGTGGCTCGCTGCGGTCTTCGGAAAGGTCCATCACGACGATGCGCTTGTGCACGTTGACCTGGGTCGCGGCGAGGCCGATGCCTGGCGCCTCATACATTGTTTCAAACATGTCATCGACCAACTGACGCACTTCGTCGTCCACTACGGCCACCGGTTTGGCGATAGTGCGCAGGCGCGGGTCCGGAAATTCGAGAATGTTCAAAATGGCCATAAGCTTGATAAATGCACGTGTGAGGTAAAGTCGGGTGGCTGGCCTGGCGTGTCTTGGGATGCAGGCTACCGTTGTAAAACGTTGCCCTTGGGGGAAACAGCTCCGCAGGGCAGCGAGCCACGGGGGCTCTGGCGTTTTACGCGAACGCACATAATAAAGGGATTCACCGCATGAGGAAATCACTACTCGCCCTGCTGCTCCTGGCTTCGGCCGGTATCGCGCATGGGCAAGTGCAACTTCGGGAAGGTTTTCCCCAGCAATACACGGTGGTGACGGGGGACACATTGTGGGACATTTCCGGCAAATACCTGCGCGAGCCGTGGAAATGGCCGGAGCTCTGGCAGGCCAACCCGCAGATCGAAAACCCCAACCTGATCTATCCGGGCGATACCCTGTCGCTGGTCTACGTCAACGGCCAGCCGCGCCTGACCCTCAATCGCGGTGCCTCCCGCGGCACCATCAAGCTGTCGCCGCGCATCCGCAGTTCGCCGGTGGCCGACGCCATCCCGAGCATTCCACTGCAAGCCATCAACAGCTTCCTGCTGAGCAACCGCATCGTCGACACGCCTGAGGATTTCGACAAGGCGCCCTACGTCGTCGCCGGCAATGCCGAGCGGGTGCTCAGCGGCATGGGGGATCGGGTCTTTGCCCGTGGCACATTCGACTCGAACCAGTCGGCCTATGGCATCTTCCGCCAGGGCAAGGTCTACACCGACCCCGAGACCAAGGAATTCTTGGGCATCAACGCCGACGACATCGGCGGCGGCGAAGTGGTCGCCACCGAGGGCGATGTCACCACCCTGGCCCTGCAACGCACCACTCAGGAAGTGCGCCTGGGTGATCGCCTGTTCAGCGGCGAAGAGCGCTCGATCAACTCGACCTTCATGCCCAGCGCGCCAAAATCGGACATCAACGGGTTGATCCTGGACGTGCCCCGGGGCGTGACCCAGATCGGCGCGCTGGACGTGGTCACCCTGAACAAGGGCCGCCGCGATGGGCTGATCGAAGGCAACGTGCTGGCGGTGATGAAGACCGGTGAAACCGTGCGCGACCGCATCACTGGCGAGCCGGTGAAAATCCCCGATGAACGGGCCGGCCTGCTGATGGTGTTCCGCACTTACGACAAGCTCAGCTACGGCTTGGTGCTGTACGCCTCGCGCTCGCTGTCGGTGCTGGACAAGGTTCGTAATCCATAACGGGTCTCACAAGTTACCAACAGAGTTATCCACAGCTTGTTCCCGTTTGTACGGGGCTCATAACGGTCAAGGATGATCGCATGTCATTACCTGAATCTGCTCCGGTTTCCCCTGCGGAACTGGAGGCCCGGCTACGCCTTCACCGCTTGCCCGAACTCGGTCCCAAGCGTTTCATGACCTTGATGGAGGCCTTCGGCTCGGCCTCCAAAGCCCTCACTGCACCGGCCAGTGCCTGGCGAGCGTTGGGCCTGCCCATCGCCTGCGCCGAGGCGCGACGCAACCCGGATGTGCGTGACGGCGCCGCCCATGCATTGGCCTGGCTAGAGCGTGCGGGCCAGCATTTACTGATGTGGGACCAACCCGACTACCCGGCGCTGCTGGCACAGATCAGCGACGCGCCGCCGCTGCTGTTCGTCGCTGGCGACGCCACTATTCTGGAAAAACCGCAGCTGGCGATGGTCGGCAGTCGCCGGGCATCGCGGCCGGGCATGGACACTGCGGCGGCGTTTTCCCGCAGCCTGGCCGGGGCCGGGTTTGTCATCACCAGCGGCCTGGCCCTGGGCATCGATGCGGCGGCCCATCAGGCGGCGCTGGACGTTGGCGGGCGCACCGCCGGCGTGTTGGGCACCGGCCTGGAAAATTTTTATCCACAGCGCAATCGTCGGCTGGCGGACGCGATGATTGCCCAAGGCAGCGCGGTGCTGTCGGAGTTTCCGTTGGACGCGCCGCCCCACGCCAGCAACTTTCCACGCCGCAACCGGATCATCAGCGGCTTGTCCCTGGGGGTGCTGGTGGTGGAAGCCAGTGTCGCCAGCGGCTCGCTGATCACCGCCCGACTGGCGGCGGAACAGGGCCGCGAGGTGTATGCCATTCCTGGATCGATCCATCACCCCGGCGCCCGGGGCTGCCATCAGTTGATCCGCGACGGTGCGGCGCTGGTGGAAACCGTCGAGCACATCCTCGAAGCGTTGCGCGGTTGGCAACGGTTACCGCTGGCCGCAACGCCTGAGCCGGTGACCCATCCGCTGCTGCGCCTGCTGCATGCCGCGCCGTTGAGCAGCGAGGCCTTGGCCGACGCCAGCGGCTGGGGCTTGCCCAAAGTGTTGGCGGCGTTGACCGAGCTGGAAATGGAAGGACGCGCCACCTGTGACAACGGACGCTGGTTTGCACGCTAGGTTTTATGGGGAAGATCGGTAAACTGCCCACAGCCTTATTTGCGTTGCGGGAGAAACTTTCATGGTCAACAGTTGGCGTGTGCAACAAGCCGCGCGAGAAATTCGCGCCGGGGCGGTGATTGCCTATCCAACCGAAGCGGTCTGGGGCCTGGGTTGTGACCCGTGGAACGAGGAGGCGGTGGAGCGCCTGCTGGCGATCAAGTCGCGGCTGCCCGACAAAGGCCTGATCCTGGTGGCTGACAACATCCACCAGTTCGACTTCCTGTTCGAAGACTTTCCCGAAACCTGGATGGACCGCATGGCCAGTACCTGGCCGGGGCCCAATACCTGGCTGGTGCCGCACCAGAACCTGCTGCCGGAATGGATCACCGGCGTGCACGACACCGTCGCACTGCGGGTCAGCGATCATCCCACCGTGCGCGATTTGTGCTCGTTGGTCGGGCCGCTGGTGTCCACCTCGGCCAACCCCCAAGGGCGCCCGGCGGCGCGCACGCGGATTCGCGTCGAGCAATATTTCCGTGGGCAGATCGACCTGGTGCTCGGCGGCAACCTGGGCGGGCGCAAGAACCCCAGCGTGATTCGTGACCTGGCTACTGGCAAGGTCGTGCGCCCGGACTGAGCCCGGATACAAACTCTGCATGATCGTTCCCACGCTCTGCGTGGGAATGCCGCCAGGGACGCTCCGCGTTCCGCTTCTGGAAGGTGACGCGGAGCGTCACGGGATGCATTCCCACGCAGAGCGTGGGAACGATCAATTACAAACACCCTGTAATTCAAGGCAGGAGAATGGTCGACCCCGTCGTCCGCCGCGCCGACAGCTCGGTCTGGGCCTTGGCCGCTTCCGCCAGTGGATAACGCTGGTTGATGTCCACCGTGAGCTTGCCGCTACTGATCATCCCGAACAGTTCATCGGCCATGCGCTGCAGGTTTTCGGCATTGTTGGCGTACGTCGCCAGGGTCGGGCGGGTGACGTACAGCGAGCCCTTGGCCGCGAGAATCCCCAGGTTCACACCGTCCACCGCCCCCGAGGCATTGCCGAAGCTCACCACCAGGCCACGGGGGGCGACGCTGTCCAGGGAGGTCAACCAAGTGTCCTTGCCAACCCCGTCGTACACCACGGGCACCTTCTTGCCGTCAGTCAATTCCAGCACGCGCTGTGCGACGTTTTCCTTGCTGTAGTCGATGGTTTCCCAGGCGCCGTGGGATTTGGCGATGGCGGCTTTTTCCGGCGAGCTGACGGTACCGATCAGCTTCACGCCCAAGGCCTTGGCCCACTGGCAGGCCAAGGAGCCCACGCCACCGGCGGCGGCGTGGAACAGGATGGTTTCGCCCCCCTTGAGTTCGTAGGTCTGGCGCAACAGGTATTGCACGGTCAGGCCCTTGAGCATCACGCCGGCGGCCTGTTCGAAACTGATGGATTCGGGCAGATGCACCAGGTTGGCTTCGGGCAACACATGTACATCGCTGTAGGCCCCCAGCGGTCCGCTGCCGTACGCCACCCGGTCGCCGACCTTGAACCGCGTGACGCCTGGACCAATGGCCTCGACCACACCCGCGCCCTCGGCGCCCAGGCCCGAAGGCAGCGCCGGTGGCGGATAAAGACCGCTGCGGTAGTAGGTGTCGATGAAATTCAGGCCGATCGCCTTGTTGCTGACGCGTACCTGCTGCGGGCCCGGCTCGGCCGGCTGATAGTCGACATACTGGAGTACTTCGGGACCGCCGTGGGAACTGAACTGGATACGTTTGGCCATCTTCACTTTCTCCTTGTCGCAGACTTTTTACCAAGCCTGCTATCGGACTCCTAAGCTTGACCGTCGTCAACTGTGGCGTGGGCAAGTGCGGTGGTATCCTGTGCGCCCATTTGCCACCGGCCCGCTATACGCCGCGTAGCGTAGCCCTGATCAAGGTGACGTCATGTCCACTCGTACCGAGGCCGTGAAAGCCTATCTGCTCGACCTGCAAGACCGCATCTGCGCCGCCCTGGAAGCCGAGGACGGCGGCACGCGCTTCGTCGAAGATGCCTGGACCCGGCCGGCCGGGGGTGGCGGTCGCACGCGGGTGATCGAAAACGGCACGGTGATCGAAAAGGGCGGCGTCAACTTTTCCCACGTCTTCGGCAGCGGCCTGCCACCCTCGGCCAGCGCCCATCGGCCGGAACTGGCCGGACGCGGCTTCGAAGCCTTGGGCGTGTCGCTGGTGATCCACCCGCACAACCCACACGTGCCGACCTCCCACGCCAACGTGCGTTTCTTCATCGCCGAAAAGGAAGGCGAAGAGCCCGTCTGGTGGTTTGGCGGTGGCTTCGACCTGACCCCTTACTACGGCGTAGAAGAGGATTGCGTGCATTGGCACCGCGTCGCCGAGCAAGCCTGCGCGCCGTTCGGCCCCGAGGTGTACCCGCGCTACAAGGCCTGGTGCGACAGCTACTTCCACCTCAAGCATCGCAACGAGCCCCGGGGCATCGGCGGCCTGTTTTTCGACGACCTGAACGAGTGGGGTTTCGACACCTGCTTCGCCTTCATTCGCGCCATCGGCGACGCCTACATCGATGCCTACCTGCCCATCGTGCGTCGCCGCAAGCATGACGCGTTCACCGCCAAGCAACGGGAGTTCCAGGAGTTTCGCCGTGGACGCTACGTGGAATTCAACCTGGTCTACGACCGCGGCACCCTGTTCGGGCTGCAATCGGGCGGGCGTACCGAATCGATCCTGATGTCCCTGCCGCCGCAAGTGCGCTGGGGCTACGACTGGAAAGCCGAGCCGGGCAGCGAAGAGGCGCGGCTGACCGAGTACTTCCTGCAGGATCGCGATTGGCTGGCAACGGCCTGAACGGGGATATTCCATGGATCGCTACGTTGTAATGGGTAACCCGATCGGCCACAGCAAATCGCCGTTGATCCATCGCCTGTTTGCCGAGCAGACCGGGCAGGTGCTGGACTACACCACGCTGTTGGCGCCGTTGGAGGATTTCGCCGGTTGCGCCCGGGCATTTTTCCGCGAGGGCCGTGGGGCGAACGTCACCGTGCCGTTCAAGGAAGACGCCTTCCGCCTGGCCGACACCCTGACCGAGCGGGCTCAGCGGGCCGGGGCGGTCAATACGTTGAGCAAACTGGCCGACGGCCGCCTGTTGGGTGACAACACCGACGGCGCCGGGCTGGTCCGGGACCTGACCGTCAACGCCGGCTTCAGCCTCCAGGGCAAGCGCATCCTGTTGCTGGGGGCCGGCGGCGCGGTGCGCGGCGCCCTGGAGCCGCTGCTGGCCGAAGCGCCGGCCTCGGTGATCATCGCCAACCGCACGGTGGAAAAAGCCGAATGGCTGGCCGAGTCGTTCGCCGACCTGGGCCCGGTCTCGGCCAGTGGGTTCGATTGGCTGCAAGAGCCGGTGGACTTGATCATCAACGCCACCTCCGCGAGCCTGTCGGGGGAGGTACCGCCGATTGCCGCCAGCTTGATCGAGCCCGGCAAGACGGTCTGCTACGACATGATGTATGGCAAGGAACCGACCTCATTCTGCCGTTGGGCCAGTGAGCACGGGGCGGCGGTGTCGATGGATGGCCTGGGCATGTTGGCCGAGCAGGCGGGCGAAGCGTTCTACCTGTGGCGCGGGGTACGCCCGGACACCGCGCCGGTGCTGGCCGAGTTGCGCCGCCAATTGGCGCTGTAGGCTTCAGGCTGTTGTGGCGAGGGGATTTATCCCCGTTGGACTGCGAAGCAGTCCCAAAAAAGCGGGGCCGCTTCGCGTCCCAACGGGGATAAATCCCCTCGCCACAGATGTGCCTCAAGTCCCCCCAGTTTTTAATCCTCAAAGTGGATCGGGCAATGCTCCGGTCCTTCCAGCTTCAACAACTCCTCCACCACCTGGGGCCTGGCCTTGCGCAAGGTCAGGCTACGCCCCTGGGCGCGCAGGCGCCGGGCTTCCTGGTGGAGCATTTCCACCCCGGAGTAATCGATGAAGTTGATCTGCTGGGCATCGATGACCACCCGTTGCGCCTGCAACCGTTGCAGGCGTACTTGCAGGTAATGGCTGGCACCGAAAAAGATCGAGCCACCCACCCGCAGGATCTCCGCCTCCTCCTCGCGAAAGTGCTGCACCCGCGGCTGTGAAGTGCGCTTGAGGTAAAAGAACAACGAGGCTAGCACTCCGGCATAGATGGCGGTTTGCAGTTCCAGCAGCAACGTGGCCAGGCAGGTCAGGCTCATCACCATGAATTCGGCGCGGCTCACGCGGTACAACGCCCGGATACCACGGTGGTCCACCAGCCCCCAGGCGATCAACAGGATGCTGCCGGCCATGGCCGGGATCGGGATGTGCGCGATCAGTTTCGCCCCGGCGACCGCAAACAACGCCACCCACAAGGCCGAGAACACCCCGGCCAGGGGCGAGCAGGCCCCGGCTTCATAGCTGAGGCCGGAACGGGTAAAGGAGCCGGCCGACAAGGATCCGGAGAAAAATCCGCCAACGAGGTTGGAAAGCCCCTGCGCCCTCACCTCCTGATTCGCATCGAGCAATTGCCCGGAACGTACCGACAACGAACGGGCGATGGACAGGCTGGTGACCAGCCCGAGCATACCCACCGCGACGGCCCCAGGCAGCAAGCGCAGGATCAGCTCCAGGTCCAGCGGCAGCAGCGTCAGCGGTGGCAGGCGCCCGGCGAAGGCGCTGACCAGCGCCACATGCCCGAACATCGCCGGCCACCACCAGACCACCAGGCTGCTGATGACTAAAGTTATCAACAGGCTCGGCCAGCGCGGCAGCAGGCGCTTGAGCACCACGCCCAGCAGCAGCGTGCCCAACCCCAGCAGCAACGACGGCTTATCCACAGCCCCGATGTGCTCGACCAGCACCAGCAGGCCCCTCAGTGCCGTGGCTTCGTTCGGCAAGTCGAGGCCCAGCAGGTTCGGCAACTGCCCCAGGGCAATGACTACCGCCGCGCCCAGGGTGAAACCCAGCACCACCGAGTGGGAGACGAAATTCACCAGCGCACCGAAACGCAACAGTCCCAGCAGCCACTGGAAAATCCCCGCCAGCACCGTCAGCAGCAGGATCAAGGTGATGTAGTCCTGGCTGGCGGGCACGGCCAGCGGACTGACGGTGGCGTACAAGACGATGGAGATTGCCGCCGTAGGACCGCAGATCAAGTGCCAGGACGAACCCCACAGGCAGGCGATCAGCACCGGCACGATCGCTGCGTACAAGCCGTACTCGGGGGGCAAACCGGCAATCAGGGCGTAGGCAATGGATTGCGGCAACGCGAGAATCGCGCCGCTCAGGCCGACGATCAGGTCGCGGCCGACACTGGCGCGAGTCTGTCGAGGCAGCCAGCTCAGGAAGGGAAAGAGTGAATGGCGGGTGGGGATTGCCATGGGGCCTCAAGGATCGGGTTTGGCACAAGAGTATCAGGCGAGTGATCACCCGTGGCGAAGGCGCAAACGCTCATGGAACAAAGTGGTGAAGCGCGGACTGATCGTTCCCACGCTCTGCGTGGGAATGCATACCCTGACGCTCTGCGTCACCTGGCAGAAGCGGAACGCGGAGCGTCCCTGGCGGCGTTCCCACGCAGAGCGTGGGAACGATCTCAAATCTGAGACGGCACGACACCGTATCGGTTTAGGGAGGGCTTCGCCCTCCAGCGGGAGCAAGCTCCCTCGCCACAAGCGCAACTCACCGGCACATCGGCTTTACAGCTTGGCCTTCACCGCTGCCAACGCATCCTTGCCATCCAGGGTCTTCACACCGTCCAGCCACTTGTCCAGCACTGCCGGGTTGGCCTTGATCCAGGCCTTGGCCGCATCGGCGTTGCTGACTTTGTTGTTCACCACCTCGGCCATGATGCTGTTCTCCATTTCCTGGGTGAAGCTCAGGTTGGTCAGCAGCTTGCCGACGTTCGGGCAGGCCTGTGCATAACCCTTGCGGGTCAGGGTGTAGACGCTGCCGGTGTCGCCGAAGTATTTCTCGCCACCCTTGAGGTAGTGCATTTTCAACTGCACGTTCATCGGGTGCGGCGTCCAGCCGAGGAAGGTCACGAACTTCTGTTTCTTCACCGCCCGGGAGACTTCCGCCAGCATTGCCTGCTCGCTGGACTCCACCAGTTTCCACTCGCCCATGCCGAAGTCATTGGTCTTGATGATTTCTTTCAGGGAGAGGTTGGCCGGGGCGCCGGAACCGATGCCATAGATCTTCTTGTCGAACTTGTCGGCGAATTTGTTCAGGTCGGCAAAGTTATGCACACCGGCGTCCCAGACGTAGTCCGGGACCGCCAGGGTGAACTCGGTGCCGTCCAGGTTCTTGGCCAGTTGCGTGACGTCGCCAGTGGCCACGAACTTGTCATAGAAGCCCTGCTGCGCCGGCATCCAGTTACCCAGGAACACATCCACCTGGCCGTCCTTGAGGCCACCGAAGGTGATTGGCACCGCGAGGGTATCGACCTTGGCCTTGTAGCCCATGCCGTCCAACAGGAAACCGGTGATGGCGTTGGTCGCGGCGATGTCACTCCAACCCGGGTCAGCCATTTTCACGGTTTCGCAGCTCTGCTCGGCCCAGGCCGAAACACTGCTCAACGCCAACAGCCCAGCGGTCAGTACTGTGGATAACTTTTGCATGTGCTTCCCCTTACGTTATTGGTTTTGGCAGGGTTGTGGATAACGGGCCTTGCGCTCCAGATCGTCGAGATCGATGTGGTTACGCATGTACTGCTGGCTGGCGTCCACCAGCGGCTGGTGGTCCCAGCTCTTGAGTTTGCCCAGGGTCAGCGCCTGGGCGACAAAACGGCGACGGCGCTGGCTGGCGAGCACCTGTTGGTGAATAGCCGGAATATCCCACTTGGCCCGCGCCTCGGCGAGAAAATCGGCGAACAGGGTTTGATGCTCGGGAGATTGGCGGAGATCTTCCAGCTCCTTGGGATCGTTGCGCACGTCGAACAGCAGGCACGGGTCATCTTCGCTGTAGATGAATTTCCACGGGCCACGACGGATCATCATCAAGGGGCTGATGGTGCCTTCGGCCATGTATTCACCGAAGACTTCGTCATGCCCGCCCTGCCCTTGCAGATGCGATACCAGCGAACGACCATCCAGTGGCAAGCCGGGTTCCAGGGTACCGCCGGCCAGTTCCACCAGGGTCGGCAGCAGGTCGGCGGTGGACACCGCCGCGCCCACCCGGCTGCTGGCGAACTGTCCCGGTGCGCTGATGAGCAACGGTACACGGGCCGCCATTTCGAACCAGTGCATTTTGTACCACAGGCCCTTTTCGCCGAGCATGTCTCCATGATCGCCGGAGAAGACGATGATCGTGTCGTCCAGCAAACCGGTGTCTTCCAGGGTTTGCAGTAGCTTGCCGACGTTGCTGTCGATGTAGCTGCACGCGCCGAAATAGGCGCGGCGGGCATCACGGATCTTATCCACAGGCAGTGGTTTGTCCCACAGGTCATAGACCTTCAGCAGCCGCTGGGAATGTGGATCCAGGTCCGTTTGCGCCGGTGTCTGCGGCAACGGAATGTCGTTGTCGTCATACAAATCCCAGAATGCCTTGGGAATCGTGTACGGGTCGTGTGGGTGGGTCATCGACACGGTGAGGCAGAACGGTTGGTCACCGTCTTCGCGGATGTGGTCGAACAGGTACTGTTGGGCCTTGAACACCACTTCTTCATCGAAATCCAGCTGGTTGGTGCGCACGCAAGGGCCGGCCTGCAACACCGACGACATGTTGTGGTACCAGCTCGGCCGCACGTCCGGCTCGTCCCAGTTCACCGACCAGCCGTAGTCGGCCGGGTAAATGTCGCTGGTCAGGCGCTCTTCGTAGCCGTGCAGTTGGTCGGGACCGCAAAAGTGCATCTTGCCGGACAACGCCGTGCGATAGCCGAGGCGACGCAGGTAATGGGCGTAGGTCGGCACGTCCGCAGGAAAATCCGCCGCGTTGTCGTAGGCGCCGATCTTGCTGGGCAACTGGCCGCTCACCAACGTGAAACGCGACGGCGCGCACAGCGGGCTGTTGCAATAGGCGGCGTCGAACACCACGCCCTCGGCGGCCAGGCGCGACAGGTTCGGCAGCTTGATCGGCGAAGGACCGTAGATCGGCAACATTGGCGCGGCCATTTGATCGGCCATGATGAAAAGAATGTTCTTGCGCTTCATGTATTCGCGGCATTCCATAGTAGGCAGTTATGCGACATTGCTGCGATTGAGCATGTAGCCCCCGGGTTTTGGGGTAAAGCCCATGCAGGATAATGACTAGGATAAGCACAGCTTATGTATGAGGCCTTGGGTAACCTGTCCCTGGAATTGTTCCGTGCCTTTGAAGCCGCGGCCCGCCAACAAAGCTTTACGGCGGCGGCGATTGAGTTGGGCACTACGCAGCCGGCCATCAGCCAGCAGATCAAGCGTCTGGAAGAGCAACTGGGTACACGGTTGTTCGACCGGATCTACCGTGGCATCGAACTGACCGAGGCCGGGACAATCCTGTTCGAGCAGGTGCAGGCCGGTTTGCAAAGCATCGATGCCGGGCTGAGCGCGATCACCGCCCAACACCAGCATGAGGTGCTGCAGGTCGCCACGGATTTCGCCTTCGCCGCTTACTGGCTGATGCCGCGCCTGCATCGCTTTCACGCCGCCAACCCCCAAGTGGACGTGAGTCTGGTGACCAGCGAACGCAACCACAACATGTTGCGGACCGATATCGACGTTGCCGTGCTGTTCGGCGACGGTCGCTTCAAACAAGGCGAAAGTCGCTGGCTGTTCAGCGAAGAAGTCTTTCCGGTCTGTAGCCCGCTGCTGCTCAAGGATCGCCCCCTGCCCCTGCCCGCCCAGGCCTTGGCGGAATTTCCATTGCTGCACCTGCGCGCGAGCAACAGCAACAGCTGGTTCGACTGGAGCGGCGTATTCCGCGAGCTGGGCATCACCTCGCCGCCCGCCCCCGGGCAATTGCGCTTCGACAACTACACGCTCCTCATCCAGGCGGCGATTGGCGGCCAAGGCGTCGCCATCGGCTGGCGACACCTTGTGGATAACTTATTGGCCCAGGGGCTGCTGTGTCGTCCGATCGCCGAAACGGTGCTGTCGCGGCTGGGGTATTACGTGGTCTTGCCCCAGCGGAAACGACGCGGTGTGCTGATCAGGCAATTCGTCGATTGGCTGATGGAAGAACAAGCCAACAGTGCTGAATCGCTCACGGGGTTGCCGTTGCCTTCGATTGCGGTTTGAGGCCGTGGCGAGCGCCATGTTTTTGGGGCTGCTTCGCAGCCCAGCGGGAGCAAGCTTCCTCGCCACGAATGTGGATGTCGACAGCTAGCGAGCGGCCACAAAGCTGACATGCTCGCCCACATGCAGCTTCAGGTGCAGCTCATCGGCGATGCCGACCGCCACGCGGTTGAGCCGCTCCAGGGATTCGGCCAGGCCGGGTTCCAGGCTGGTACTGACCTGGCTGAAATGCTCGATGCCCAGGCCTGGCGCAGCGTAAGGGGCGTTGACCAAGGTCCATTGCAAGGTGCTGTTCTTCAGGGCGTCGAGCACTTCTTCGGCGGCATGGCGTTGCAAATCGTCGTCGGCCTGGTCTTCGTCGAGCACGGCGAAGTCGCCGATCAGGAACAACCGGGGCACGTTCACCGCTTGCATGCCGGCGATCAGTGCATCCACCGCCAGGACTTGCTCCACCGGGCCGGGAATCAAGGTGCGCTCCACTTGTTCGCTGTTCATCGGCAACCCCGGCGCGTTCAACAGGCACACCACGGCGCTGGCGCCGGCAACGCTTTGCTTGACCCGCTCCGGGTCGAAAAGATCGCCGGTCTTGGTCCGCAGGCCCGGGCGTGGAGCCAGGGCGGTAAGATCGTCGAGAATCGCAATGACCTCATGCTGGCGCCGCAGCATTTCAGCCATCAACGCACTGCCGAGGCTGCTCATGGCACCATAGAGCACCACTTTGATGACCGGGGTTTCGGCGTTTTTCATGGCTGTTTTCCTCTTTAACGCGCATGTAAAGGCTCTGACCCGCGGCAAACGGCGAGGGTTCGGCCTCTTTTCCAAGGAGTACAGATGCAGCGGATCAAGGGCTACCACGCCCATGTGTATTTCGACGCCAGCACCCTCGACCAGGCGCGGGCCCTGTGCGAGGAAGCGGCGCAGCTGTTCCCGCTGAAGATGGGCCGCGTCCACCAACGTCCGGTCGGCCCGCACCCGGACTGGAGCTGTCAGTTGGCGTTCGATCCGCAGTACATCGGCGTGGTCCTGCCGTGGCTGGCGCTGAATCGCAAGGGCCTGGTGATTTTCCTGCACCCGGAAACCGGCGACGACCTGACGGACCACACCGAGCATGCGATCTGGATGGGCGCGGTGCGGCCGTTGAATCTTTCGGTATTTGCCGCAAAACCTTGACTCGATCGTTCCCACGCTCCCGCGTGGGAATGCCGCCAGGGACGCTCCGCGTTCCGCTTCTGAAAGGTGACGCAGAGCGTCACGGGATGCATTCCCACGCAGAGCGTGGGAACGATCAACGCGGCTCGTCACCCATTTACCCTGCGAAAGCTTGCTGAAAGCTAGCGCGATTAGGATCACCTCACTTCCGGCAAAAGACCGGTCGGCCAAACGCGGAGTTTTCAAGACTCGTTCGGCCCTTTTAACAACAACAATGGTGATTCTGATGTCCGCTGCTACCCGTCCCGCTGCACCCACTCCATCCGTAACCCTCGTGCTTTGCATTTCGCGCTGACCTGTCCGGTTCGCCTTTCATAGCCGCGCCACGCCTGGAGTATTTCCCATGCTGACTTTCCTTGGCTTCGCCATGGTCATCACGTTCATGTTCCTGATCATGACCAAGCGCCTGTCCGCGCTTATCGCCCTGATCATCATCCCGATCCTGTTCGCCCTGTTCGGTGGTTTCGCGCCGAAAATCGGCCCGATGATGCTCGAAGGCATCACCAAGCTCGCCCCGACCGGGGTGATGCTGATGTTCGCGATTCTGTATTTTGCCCTGATGATCGACTCCGGCCTGTTCGACCCGGCCGTGCGCAAGATCCTCAAGCTGGTCAAGGGCGACCCGTTGAAAGTTTCGGTCGGTACCGCCGTTCTGGCGCTCGTCGTTTCCCTCGATGGTGACGGCGCGACCACTTACATGATCTGCGTGGCCGCGATGCTGCCGCTCTACAGCCGCATCGGCATGAGCCCACGCATCATGGCCGGCCTGATCATCCTCGCCGGTGGCGTGATGAACATGACCCCGTGGGGCGGCCCGACGGCCCGGGCAGCCAGTGCGCTGCATGTGGACCCGTCCGACATCTTCGTGCCGATGATTCCCGCCATGTTGGCCGGCGTCGTGGCGATCCTGGCGATCGCCTACATGTACGGCAAACGCGAGCGCGCACGCCTGGGTGAGTTGCACCTGGCGGGCGACGAGATCGACCACAGCGAAATCAGCGTGTCCCAGTTCCCCGACGCCCGTCGTCCGAAGTTGATCTGGTTCAACGGCGCACTGACCCTGGCCCTGATGTGCACCCTGATCACCGGCCTGTTGCCGCTGCCGGTGCTGTTCATGGTGGCCTTCAGTATCGCGATGATCGTCAACTACCCGTGCCTGCAACAGCAGAAAGACCGCGTCGCGGCCCACGCCGGCAGTGTGTTGGCGGTGGTCGGGCTGATTTTCGCGGCGGGGATCTTCACCGGTATCCTGTCCGGCACCGGCATGGTCGACGCCATGTCCAAGAGCCTGCTGGCAGTCATTCCGGAGTTCCTCGGTCCTTACCTGGCAGTCATCACTGCGCTGGTGAGCATGCCTTTCACCTTCTTCATGTCTAACGATGCATTTTATTACGGGGTGTTACCGGTTCTCGCCGAAGCCGCCAGCCATTACGGCATCACCGCCGTTGAAATGGCCCGTGCCTCCATCGTCGGCCAGCCCGTCCACCTGTTAAGCCCGCTGGTTCCGTCGACCTACCTGCTGGTAGCCTTGGCCGGGATCGAGTTCGGCGATCACCAGCGCTTCACCTTGAAGTGGGCAGTACTGGTTTGCCTGTGCATAATGTTTGCCGCCTTGCTGATGGGGATTTTTCCGCTGTTCAGCACTCTATAAAAGCAACGCTCGCTGTGCCGTGCCTATCCGACAAGAAGGCGCGGCTCGGCCTAACACTCGCTCAAAGGAACTCACATGGAATGGCTGACCAACCCGGAAATCTGGGTTGCCTTCTTTACCTTGACCGCCCTGGAAATCGTCCTGGGTATCGACAACATCATCATGATCTCGATCCTGGTCAGCCGCATGCCCAAGCACATGCAGGCGCGCACCCGGATCTTCGGCCTGGCGCTGGCCATGATCACGCGGATCCTGTTGCTGCTGTCCATCACCTGGGTCATGCGCCTGACGGCGGATTTGTTCGAAGTGTTCGGCCAGGGCATCTCCGGTCGTGACCTGATCCTGTTCTTCGGTGGCCTGTTCCTGCTGTGGAAAAGCTCCCAGGAGATGTACCACGCGCTGGAAGGCGAAGATGAAACCAACGACGAACCTTCGGGCAAGGGCGGCAACTTCATCTACACCATCATCCAGATCGCGATCATCGACATCGTGTTCTCCCTGGACTCGGTCATTACCGCGGTCGGCATGGTCTCCCATGTACCGGTGATGGTTGCCGCCATCGTCGTTGCCGTACTGGTGATGATGCTGGCTTCGGGCACCATCAGCACGTTCATCGACAAGCACCCGTCGTTGAAGATGCTGGCGCTGTCGTTCCTGCTGGTGGTGGGTACCGTGCTGATCGCCGAGTCGTTCGACGTGCACGTGCCAAAAGGCTACGTCTACTTCGCCATGGCGTTCTCCCTGGCGGTGGAAGCGGTCAACATCAAGATGCGCACCGCGATCGCACGCAAGCGCAAGCAGCAGGATCCGGTGAAACTGCGCAAGGATGTTCCCGGTCAGTAATGACATGGGGCAGTGAATAAAGGGGCTCTTTGGAGCCCCTTTTTCATGCTGGTATGAAAGTGGCCTAGTGCATGACCTGTGGAGCGGGCTTGCTCGCGAAGAGGCCAGAACAGTCAATCCTGTGTCGCCTGACAGAATGCATTCGCGAGCAAGCCCGCTCCCACAGGTCCGCGTTTGCCTGATCAATAGGAGGCTTCAAGATCGTCGGGGTGTTTTTTATGACAGTTTTGTTTCAATCGATTCTTTAGCTGTGCAATGCTGGCGCTCGAACCATTAGCCAACTACAGCTTAAGTACATACCTAAAAATGATGTGGCGCTGTCACTTTGTCCCTTTGGGACGCTAACAGGGGGCCTCTCATGCTGACCCTGCTGAATTTGCTCTCCGCCGTGGCCCTGCTGATCTGGGGCACGCATATCGTGCGTACCGGCATCTTGCGGGTCTATGGCTCGAACTTGCGCCATGTCATCGGCCAGAACATGTCCCGGCGCTGGCTGGCGTTTATCGCAGGGATCATGGTCACGGCCATGGTCCAGAGCAGTAACGCCACGGCCATGCTCGTCACCTCGTTCGTTGGCCAGGGCCTGATGGCGCTGACGCCGGCCCTGGCGACCATGCTGGGCGCCGATGTCGGCACCGCGCTGATGGCCCGGGTGCTGACCCTCGACCTGTCGTGGCTGTCGCCGCTGCTGATTTTCCTCGGGGTGATTTTTTTCCTTTCCCGCAAACAGACCCGCGTCGGGCAAATGGGCCGGGTCGGCATCGGTCTGGGGCTGATCATCCTGGCCCTGCAATTGATCGTCGAAGCCGCCGCACCCATCACCCATGCCCAAGGCGTGAAAGTGATCTTCGCCTCGCTGACCGGCGACATCCTGCTCGATGCGCTGGTCGGCGCGCTGTTCGCGATGATTTCCTATTCCAGCCTGGCCGCCGTACTGCTGACCGCGACACTGGCCGGTGCTGCGGTGATCAGCCTGCCGGTGGCTATCGGCCTGGTGATCGGCGCCAACATCGGCAGCGGCGTATTGGCGTTCCTCAGCACCAGCATGCAGAACACCGCCGGACGCCAGGTGGCGCTGGGCAGCCTGCTGTACAAACTGATCGGGCTGTTGTTGATCATTCCGGTGCTCGACCCGCTGGTGGGCTGGCTCGACAGCCTGGATTTCAGCCCCCAGGAAACGGTGATCGGTTTTCATCTGCTCTACAATGCCGTGCGGTGCCTGGTGCTGCTGCCCAGCGTCGGCCCGATGGCCAGGCTCTGTGCCTGGCTGCTGCCGGAACGGCCCGAGACCAACGGCACGGCCAAGCCCCGCCACCTGGACCCCACGGCCCTCGCCACCCCGAGCCTGGCGCTGGCGAATGCGGCCCGTGAAACCCTGCGCATTGGCGACCTGATCGAGAACATGCTCGAAGCCATGCTGGACGTGCTGCGCGGCCAGCAGACCGCGGTGACCCAGGACGTGCGGCGCATGAGCGATGACGTCGAGGCACTGTGCAGTGCAATCAAGTTGTACATGGCGCAAATGCCCCGTGAAGACCTCAGCGAACAGGACAGCCGCCGCTGGGCCGAGATCATCGAACTGGCGATCAACCTCAAGCTGGCCAGCGACCTGATCGAGCGCATGTTGCGCAAGGTCCAGCAGCAGAAGACCTCCCAGCGCCGCTCCTTTTCCGATGTGGGCCTGGAAGAGTTGGCGGGGCTGCACAGCCACTTGATCGCCAACCTGCGGCTGGGGTTGTCGGTCTTCCTGAGCGCCGACCGGGAAAGCGCCCGCCAGTTGCTGCGTGAGAAACGTCGTTTTCGGGCCCAGGAACGGCGCATGGCCCATGCCCATGTCAGCCGCCTGCAACGCAAAGTCGTCCAAAGCCTGGAGACCAGTTCCCTGCACCTGGAGCTGATTGCCGACATGCGGCGCCTCAATTCGCTGTTTTGCGGCAGCGCCTATGTGGTGCTGGAGACGGCCGAGATCGGTGCGCTGGCGGCGGATGAAATTAGCGACATTACCCATTCGCCTTGAACAACTGGCGCATTGGTCAGTCAGTAACAATGTCAGCCAGTAACAATGGCTCGGGCCTGAAACCGTTCACCGGCCCGCCTGCTCCTGTTGTCATGAATACCCCATAGATTCGATAGGGGGAGCGAGCCAACTCCGGGCGCGATCCGCCGATGACGGCCTGCCCCGGCACCATGGACCCTCACTCAGCCGCCAGGAAGCCCTTATGCGTTGTCTGTTGCTCGCCTTTCTTTTGCTCGGCTCGCTACCCGTGGTTGCCCTGGACCGGTTCCAGGTCGAAGGCTATACGCTGCCCAACGGCATGCAGCTGATGCTCAAGCCCGGCACCGAGCGCGGGCATGTGGCGATCCGGCTGGTGGTCGGCGTGGGCCTGGACGATTTCAGTTGCGCCGACAAGGAACTGCCGCACCTGCTCGAACACCTGCTGTTCAGCGGCGTCGATGACAGTGGTGAAGGCGGCCTGGAAGAGCGCATGCAGGCCTTGGGTGGCGAGTGGAATGCCTTCACCAGCAACGCCGACACCACGTTCGTCATCGAGGCGCCGGCGCGCAATCAACGCAAGGTGCTGGACCTGCTGCTGACGCTGTTGACCCGCACCCGTATCGACGAAAAAGCCCTGGAGGCGGCCAAGCGGGTGGTGGAGCGCGAGGACGGTGGTCACTACACCCACCTGCAACGCTGGCTCGATCACCAGGACCTGGGCCACAAGGCCAGCAACCAACTGGCGGTTGAGTTGGGCCTGCGCTGCGCGGAACGGGCCGAGGTCCAGCGCCATACCCTCGCCCGCCTCGAACAAGTGCGCAAGGCCTGGTACGCGCCGAACAACATGACGCTGATCGTGGTCGGGGATCTCGACCGACTGCTGCCCGCCTACCTGGAACGTGCCTTTGGCGAACTCGAGCCGGTGGAGCCCAGTGCCCACGAGGCGCTGCCGCAGATCCGCTACAAGGCGGTCACCAAGCGTAACCTGATCCGTGGCCTGGCCGGCGACAGTGCCAAGCTCCACTGGCTGTTCCCGGAACCGGTGCTGGACGAGCAGCATGACGAAACCTTCGACCTGCTCAAGGACTACCTGGATTGGGCACTTTATCGCCAACTGCGCCTGGCCCGCGGCCTGTCCTACGGGCCATGGACCGAGCGCGAAGTGTTCGGCGGCGTCGGCTTCTTCAGCCTGAATGCCGACCTGTCCCGCGAAGACTTGCCCGAAGCCGAACAGGCGCTGGAAGAACTGCGCAAGACCTTGCTCAAGGATGGCCTGGACCCCGCCAGTTTCGTGCGCATCAAACGCGCGGCCATCGCCCATCAGTCCTGGGCAGTCCAAGGTAACAGCGCACTGGCCGATTACTACTGGGGCGCCTTGGGCGACTACGAAGACGGTCGCTTCGCCAACCCGGCCGTGCGCCTGCAGGAGGTGAGCCTGGAACAGGCCAACGTGGCCCTGCGCGAACTGCTCAAGGACCCGGGTTACCTGCGCATCGAGAAGCCGTTGCTCAGTGACGATGAGCTCGTCTGGGGGCTGGGCGGCTTGCTGGGGTTGCTGCTGCTCGGCTTGGTGATGTGGCAGGTACGCCGACAACGTAGGAGCTGACGAGTGCAACGAGGCTGCGATCTTTCCCCTGGCATTTGAGGCGCAAGCGAAAGATCAGAAGATCGCAGCCTTCGGCAGCTCCTACAGGGTAGTGCGGCGTTTCGCTAAATTCCCTCACCACAAGAGTGCTCGTCACATCGATGTCCTGGCGATACTCTGTCAGGGATATTTCCTACGACTTACTGTGAAACTACCGAATGCAAAACCTGACGGTCTATATCCAGCGCCTCCTTGAATTGATGAAGCGCTATCCAGGGGTCATTGCGCTCGGTGGTTTCATCTCCGGGGTCGGCAGTTTCATGCTGGTGGACCGCCAGCAGGGCCTGGCCACCTGGATCGCCATCATGATGCTGGTGAGCTGGCTCTGGCTGATGGTCGAGAACAGCATGACCCGGCTGTTCACGCGGATTTTCAAACGGGAGATCCCCCAGCCGCTGTTGCGCTACGCCACGCAGATGATTCACCAGGAAAGCCTGTTTTTCGTCCTGCCGTTTTTCTTCATCACCACCACCTGGAACAGCAGCCAACTGATTTTCACCGGCCTGCTGACGGTCGCGGCGCTGATCTCGATCACCGATCCGCTGTATTACAAATGGCTGGCGCCACGGCGCTGGGCGTTCCTGGCGTTGCACACGCTGACCCTGTTCGCCGCCCTGCTCACCGCGTTGCCGGTCATCCTGCACCTGACCACCGACCAGAGCTTCAAGCTGGCCCTGGGCATTGCCATGCTGCTGTCGTTTCCCAGCCTAGCCTCGATCTTCCCGATCCGCACCGTACGCAACGCCGTGGCGATCCTGTGTATCACCGTGGGGATTGGCGCCGCCGGCTGGGTGCTGCGCTCCTGGGTACCGCCAGCGACATTGTGGATGACCGAGGTGGCGATCAGCACCCAACTGGAAGACCGCACCCCCGGGGCCAGCCTCAAGGAAGTCAGCGCCGCCCAGATCCGCGGCAACGGTCTGTACGCCTACACCGCGATCAACGCGCCACGTGGGCTCGACGAGCGGATCTATCACGTCTGGCAGTTCAACGGTAAGGAAGTGGATCGTATCGCCCTGGACATTCATGGCGGGCGCAAGGAAGGCTATCGCGCCTGGACGCACAAACAGAATTTCCCGGACGACCCGACCGGCAAATGGCAGGTGCGGGTGCTGACGGAAAATGGCCAGATGATCGGAGTGCTGCGTTTCAACGTGAACGCCGCTGTACCCGAAGCAAAATGATGGCGATTGTGCTATCAGGTAGCGCTGTTCAAGCCGAACGAGCATGGAGCTTATGACCCCCAGCCCCCACATGGGCAGCGCCCGACTCGACACGTCCGGCTCGCCGTCGCAGCTGTGGATCAGCGGCGACTGGACGCTGGCCCATTACCCACAGCTCAAGCGCCTGGGCGAATCGCTGCGCGGCCAGTACGACGAAAACACCCGGATCGACCTCAACGGCCTCGGGGCCCTCGACACCGCCGGGGCCTCGTTATTGGTGGAACTGCTGGGCTCCGAACGGCTGGGCAAGACCACCGAACACCCGGACTGCAGTTTGCCGACAGCCGAGCGCGCGTTGTTGCAGACGGTGTATTGCTCACTGACGGATTTCTGCGTACCGGACAAAGAACCGAAAGTCAGCGTCGTGACCCAGTTGCTGACGCGCATCGGCCGCGCCGTGGAGAAGGTCTGGCAGGACACCCTGCAATTGCTCGGTTTTGTCGGCCTGATCCTGGAAACCCTGGCCCGCGGGCTGTTTCACCCGCGGCGCTGGCGCATTACGCCAATGGTCGTACACATCGAGCAGACCGGCCTGGACGCGGCGCCCATCGTGGCCTTGCTGACGTTCCTGGTGGGCGCGGTAGTGGCCTTTCTCGGGGCGACGGTGCTGGCGGATTTCGGCGCCAGTATCTTTACCGTGGACCTGGTGGCGTTCTCGTTCCTGCGGGAATTCGGCGTGTTGCTGACGGCGATCCTCATGGCGGGCCGCACCGCCAGCGCGTTCACCGCGCAGATCGGCTCGATGAAGGCCAACGAAGAAATCGACGCGATCCGCACCCTTGGCCTCGACCCCGTCGAGCTGCTGGTGGTGCCACGGGTGCTGGCCCTGCTGGTGGCGCTGCCCATGCTGACGTTCGTGGCGATGCTCTCGGGCATTATTGGCGGCGGTGTCGTGTGTGCGCTGTCGCTGGGCATTTCCCCGGCGATGTTCCTGTCACTGCTGCAATCGGACATCGGCGTGCAGCATTTCGTGGTGGGGATGGTCAAGGCGCCGATCTTCGCCTTTCTGATCGCCGCCGTGGGTTGCCTGGAAGGCTTCAAGGTCAGCGGCAGCGCCGAATCGGTCGGGGCCCACACCACCTCCAGCGTGGTGCAGTCGATTTTCGTGGTGATTGTGCTGGATGCCGTGGCCGCGCTGTTTTTCATGGAGATGGGCTGGTGAGTCGACCTTCCAGAGCGCCCACTGAGGCGGTCATTCAGGTACGTGGCTTGTGCAACCGCTTTGGCCGCCAGAGCGTGCACGAAAACCTCGACCTGGACGTGTACAAAGGCGAGATCCTCGCCGTGGTCGGCGGTTCCGGCAGCGGCAAGTCGGTGCTGCTGCGCAGCATCGTCGGCTTGAACCAGCCCAGCGAGGGCTCGGTGCGGGTGTTCGGCCAGGACTTGCCAAGCCTGCCTCAGGAACAACGTTCACGGATTGAGCGGCGCTTTGGCGTGCTGTTCCAGAAAGGCGCGCTGTTTTCGTCCCTGACCGTGACAGAAAACGTCGCCCTGCCCCTGATCGAGCACGCTGGCCTCAGTCGGGCCGATGCCGAACACCTGGCGGCGGTGAAGCTGGCACTGGCCGGGCTGCCGCTCTCGGCGGCGGACAAATACCCCGCCTCGCTGTCCGGCGGCATGATCAAGCGGGCCGCCCTCGCCCGTGCGCTGGCCCTGGACCCGGACATCCTGTTTCTCGACGAACCCACCGCCGGCCTCGACCCCATCGGCGCCGCGGCGTTCGACCAGTTGATCCTGACGCTACGCGACGCCCTGGGCCTGAGTGTGTTTCTGGTCACCCATGACCTGGATACCCTCTACACCATCACCGACCGGGTGGCGGTGCTGGCGCAGAAAAAAGTGCTGGTGGCCGATGTCATCGACAAGGTGTCGGAAACCGACGACGCCTGGATTCATGAATACTTTCATGGCCCTCGCGGCCGCGCGGCTTTATCCGCCGCTACACCGTCCAACGAGGTTTGACATGGAAACCCGAGCCCATCATGTGCTGATCGGCCTGTTCACCGTCATTGTGGTGGTCAGCGCCCTGCTGTTCGGCCTCTGGCTGGCCAAGTCCAGCGTGGACAGCGAGTTCAAGGATTACGAAGTGGTGTTCAACGAGGCCGTCAGCGGCTTGTCCAGGGGCAGCTCGGTGGAATACAGCGGCATCAAGGTCGGCGACGTGGTGAACCTGCGCCTGGACCCGAACGATCCGCGCCGGGTGCTGGCGCGGGTGCGCTTGAGCGGTGAGACACCCATCAAGCAAGACACCCAGGCCAAGCTGGCGCTGACCGGCATCACCGGCACCTCGATCATCCAGCTCAGCGGCGGCACGCCCCAGAGCCCACCATTGACCGGGCACGACGGCGAACCGCCGGTGATCATCGCCGCGCCCTCGCCGATCGCCCGCCTGTTGAACAACAGCGATGACGTGATGACCAGCATCAACCTGCTGCTGCACAACGCCAACGAGGTGTTTTCCTCGGACAACGTCCAGCGCCTGAGCAATACCCTCGATCACCTGGAGCAAACCACCGGGGTCATCGCCGATCAACGTGGCGATATTCGCCAGGCCATGCAGCAATTGGCGGCCGTCGGCAAACAGGCCAGCGCCACGCTGGAACAGACCACGGCGTTGATGCGCAATGCCAATGGGCTGCTCAACGACCAGGGCAAACAGGCCTTCGGCAGTGCCGGCCAGGCCATGGACTCTCTGGCCCGCAGCACGGCGACCCTCGACAAACTGCTGAACGACAACCGCGACTCGCTGAACAACGGCATGCAGGGCCTCAACGCCCTGGCGCCAGCCGTGCGCGAGCTGCGCGAAACCCTGAGTGCCCTGCGCGGTATATCCCGACGCCTGGATGCCAACCCCAGCGGCTATTTGCTGGGCAATGACAAGGACAAGGAATTCACGCCATGAAACCGTTCCATCGATTCGTCTGTCCGGGCCTGGTGCTGGCGGGGTTTATCCTGTTGGCCGGTTGTTCGATCCTGCCCAAGGCCGAGCCTTCGGATATCTATCGCCTGCCCGCCGCCCAGGCACCGGCCTCCGCCGGCACGCCGGTGAGCTGGTCGTTGCGCCTGGCCAGCCCGCAGGCCAGCGAAGTGCTCAACAGCCCGAAAATCGCGGTCATTCCCCAAGGTAATCTGTTCAGCAGCTACGCCGCCTCGCGCTGGAGCGACCCCGCCCCGGTATTGGTGCGCAACCGCCTGCTCGACGGCTTTGCCCAGGACGGACGGGTCAAACTGCTGAGTGTCGCCGACAGCAACCTGCAAGCAGACCTGGAGCTGGGCGGACAATTGCAGGCCTTCCAGACCGAGTACCAGGGCAGCGCCGCCAGCGTGGTGGTCCGCCTGGACGCGTTGCTGGTGCGAGGGTTCGACCAGCGCATCCTGGCCAGCCGCCGTTTCGAAGTGCGCCAGCCATTGAACGATGTGAAGGTGCCGGCGGTGGTGGACGGCTTCGGCCGGGCCAGTGACCGGTTGACCGCCGAGGTGGTGAACTGGACGTTGGAGCAGGGCCAGCGTTTTGCAACGCCGGCCCCCTGAAGGCCTCAGCCAAAGAACCAGTAGCAGACCCCGATCGCCGACAGGACCCCCGCCAGTTCGGCCAACAGCGCGCAACCCACGGCGTGGCGCGCCCGCTGGATGCCGACGGCGCCGAAGTACACCGCCAGCACGTAGAACGTGGTCTCGGTGCTGCCCTGGATAGTCGCCGCCACCAGGGCCGGGAAGCTGTCCACGCCGGACGTCTTCATGGTCTCGATCAGCATCGCCCGGGCGGCGCTGCCGGAGAACGGCTTGACCATGGCGGTCGGCAAGGCATCGACGAACCGCGTATCCCAGCCGGCCCATTGCACCAGGTGGCGGATGCCGTCGAGGCCGAAATCCAGCGCCCCCGACGCCCGCAGCACGCCGACGGCGCAGAGCATCGCCACCAGGTACGGCAGCAGGTTCTTGGCAACGTCGAACCCTTCTTTCGCGCCTTCGACGAAGGCCTCGTAAACCTTGACCTTGCGCAGCGCGCCCACCACCAGGAACAGGATGATCAGGCCAAACAGGGTCAGGTTGCCCAGGATCGATGACAACCCCGCCAGGGCCGTGGCCGAGAGCGTCGCCAACAACGCCATGAAGCCGCCCAGCGCCAGCGCCCCCGGGATCAGATAGGCCAGCACCACCGGGTCCCAGAGGCGCAGGCGCTGCATGAAGGCCACGGACAACAACCCCATCAGGGTCGAGCCGCTGGTGGCGATCAGGATTGGCAGGAACACCAGGGTCGGGTCCGGCGCGCCTTGCTGGGCGCGGTACATGAAGATGGTCACCGGCAGCAGCGTCAGCGACGAGGCGTTGAGCACCAGGAACAGAATCTGCGCATTGCTGGCGATGGTCGGGCTGGGGTTGAGGTCTTGCAGGGCACGCATGGCCTTGAGGCCGATGGGGGTGGCCGCGTTGTCCAGCCCCAGGCCGTTGGCGGCGAAGTTGAGGGTGATCAGGCCGATCGCCGGATGGCCGGCGGGCACTTCCGGCATCAAGCGCAAGAACAGCGGGCCGAGGGCCTTGGCCAGCCAGTCGACGATGCCGGCCTTTTCGGCGATACGCAGGAAGCCCAGCCAGAGGGTCAGGGTGCCGAACAGCAGGACCATGACCTCCACCGACAGCTTGGCCATGGCGAAAATGCTTTCCACCATGGCCGCGAAGATTCCGGCATTGCCACCGATCAGCCACTGCGCCAGCGCCGACACGGCTGCCACGATAAAGAAGCCAAGCCACAGGCCATTGAGCATCGGTTAAATCCCCCGGAAGATGCCGCGAATGATAGCGGGGCTGGCAGAAACGACAAACCCCGGATTTCTCCGGGGTTTGGTAGTCACTGTGCAGGCCTCCTGTGGGAGCGAGCAAGCTCGCTCCCACAGAGGAGGTACGCATCAGCGGCTGGAGGTTTCTCCTACCGGCAACGGCTCCTTGCTGCGCCAGTGCGGCAGGGAGTTCCAGTAGCGCTGGCCCTTGGCATCGTCGTACATGCCTTCCCAGCGGGCGATGACCAGCACGGCCAGGGCGTTGCCGATGACGTTCAGCGCGGTACGGGCCATGTCCATGATCCGGTCGACACCGGCGATAAAGGCCAGGCCTTCCAGGGGAATGCCCACGCTGCCCAGGGTGGCCAGCAGCACCACGAACGACACACCCGGTACGCCGGCGATGCCTTTGGAGGTGACCATCAGGGTCAGCACCAGCAGCAATTGTTGGCTGATGGACAGGTCGATGCCGTACAACTGGGCGATGAAAATCGCCGCGATGCTCTGGTACAGGGTCGAGCCGTCAAGGTTGAACGAATAACCGGTGGGCACCACGAAACTGCAGATGGCCTTCGGCGCGCCGTAGGCTTCCATCTTCTCGATCACCCGCGGCAGCACGGTTTCGGAGCTGGCGGTGGAGTAGGCCAGCACCAGCTCATCCTTGAAGATGCGCATCAGCTTGAGCACCGAGAAGCCGAACAGGCGGGCGATCAGGCCCAGCACCACGAAGGCGAAGAAGGCGATGGCGACGTAAACCAGGATCACCAGTTTCGCCAACGGCAGCAGGGATGCGAAGCCGAAGTTGGCGACCGTCACCGCGATCAGGGCGAACACACCGATTGGCGCGTATTGCATGATCATGTGGGTGACCTTGAACATGCTTTCCGACACGCCCTGGAACATCTTCACCAGCGGTTCGCGCAGGTCCGATTGCAGACTGGACAGACCCAGGCCGAACAATACGGAGAAGAAGATGATCGGCAGCATCTCGCCACGGGCGACCGCTGCGAAAATGTTCGACGGAATCAGGTTGAGAATGGTCTCGATGAACGCATGCTCATGCTGGACTTCAGCGGCGGTGGCCTGGTACTTGGAAATATCCACCGTGCCCAGGGTGCTCATGTCGATGCCGCTGCCCGGCTGGAAGAAATTGGCCAGCAGCAGGCCGACGACGATGGCGATGGTGGTGACGATTTCGAAGTAAAGGATGGTCTTGAGGCCGATACGCCCGAGCTTCTTGGCATCACCGACCCCGGCAATGCCGACGATCAGCGAGGAAATCACGATCGGGATCACGATCATCTTGATCAGACGGATAAAGATGTCGCCCGCCGGTTGCAGCACATTGCTGATCCACCAGGCTTTTTCGGCACTGAAATGGTTGAGCAGCGCGCCCAATGCAATGCCGAGCACCAGACCGATGAGGATCTGCCAGGCGAGGCTTAGTCGTGCCTTCTTCATATCGTTACCCTTACTTCAGTTGGACTCGGGCAGTGGCGCGAGCAGGCTCGTCGATGACGAAAAACGTTCGCGCCCCTGCCCCCGTATAAGGTCACCCCGAGCGCATTAGCGGCTTACTGGCAGGCGAAAAAAGGCGCAACTATTGCGATGCCAGGGGGGCTCGTCTAATGCCGTAAACGCCTACCCCATGCCGAATCGGCATGAGATTTTCCAAACGAAAGCCGCGTTGCAAGCGGTTCGAATGCGACATTTTTGCAGGCATAAGTGCCGTGAGCCGGCCATTTCAGCGTAGCTGGGCTTTTTCTTCCAAGCGTGAGGAATAGTTGAAACGGCAACGGATCGAGACGGGACCTTCGAGAGAAATCGTCTCGCTATTCTCCGATATACGGTCAGGGAAAGGGCAATAAATTGGCCGGAGGAGACAAAATGCCGCATCGCGGCCTGCTTGCGACGCCAGAATCGAGTAACCGCTCTGGCCCACGCAAGGTGCGACACGAAGCTCTACGCAAGTTCGCCAAGCCGTGAAGGCTTTGCGAACTTGCGTCACAGCTTTTACCTGACCCGGCCCTTTCGCAGGCACCCCTTGTGCCCGTAGGTCACTCCGACGCTCATCCGCCAGAGCATCCCGGCCCCCTGGTCATGCACCGGCCCTCCTCGGGCTGTGCAGCAGAGAAAAGCAGGGCTGCTTTTCTCGTTTTCAGAATCAGTACCAGTTTGGATCTTTCTTGAGTTGTTCCATTAACAGCTTTTGCATACCTTCATCGGGATCACCGAGGAAACGGTAGTCGGCATGGCGGGTCGGCGACTTGTCGGCCGGCAGTCCGGCAGGGACTTCCACCAACATGGCGTAGGCCTCGTCCTTGTCGAAACTGAAGGCGACGATCAGGCGCTTGCTGCGACACGTGGCCTGGGTTTCACACAGCGGTCCCACCAGGTACTTGTCGCCGTCCTCCTCGACAGCATTCATCTGTTCCGAATCGCCTGACAGGTTCATCACCCATTCGGGCAGGCGTTCTTCTTTTTTGACGACATGCTGCCAAGTCTCGCGGTAGTGCGGGTCCGCCTCCAGCAACTGGTTGGCGCGCATCTGTCCGTCATTGGCAGCCATTGCCACGGCACTGCCGCCCAACAACAGGGCGGCGGCCAGTCCTTTGAATGAAACGCTCATGGTCAGCCTCGGCCACGACGGCCAAAGAAGAAGGAGGCGATGAACATCACCAGGAACACGACAAAGAGAATCTTGGCGATGCCCGTGGCGGTGCCTGCGATACCACCGAAGCCCAGTACGGCGGCGATGATGGCAATGATCAGGAAGGTAATTGCCCAGCTCAACATGGTGATTCTCCTTACGCTTTTCTATTTAGTGAGGGTCTCGCGGTGATGGTTCCGGCACAGTGGACGACCGGTACATCGGGTTAAAACACCCAGCGCTCTTCACGCGGCATGTCGGTCACTGGCTGAGCCTGATCGACATCCATCATGCGCATGGAAGCGGAAGCTTCTGCGACGCTGACGGCTTTGAAATGGGTTTGTGGGGCACGGGAAATGGACACCTGTGGCGCTTCTGGCTGTTGACGCTCGTGCCAGAGCAACCATTGCTGGCCGATCACGAGCGTGACCAGCAATGCCAGGGCAGCCCATAAGCCCTGCTGAATGTTCAAGGAAGAGAGTCGAAACTGCGCGGCACATTGACGATTCATCCTGAAATTCCTCCCACCCGGGTGTGGTGATCTGGTTGAGGCGCTCTTACGCCACGTTGACCAGATCATTGCAGCCGGCGTGCCAGGATTTTTTGAGAGTTAAATCTATTTAAAATCAATTAGTTAGTAAATGATTGCGAGACATGGGGAACGCATCCTGCACGATGACCCACGCGCACGTCGTGCGTATTGCACGAATGGGAAGGAAAAGGCGTAAGGTTGTTTTGGAATTTCCTGTCAGACGCAGCCGTCAGAATCAGCGATGCGAACCGTCCGACCCTTACGAACAAGAAAAAAAGGAACTCAAATCAGTCTTTTAGGAGTCAGACGTCCACAGAGGCAGGTTCGGTGGGTAATATCCCCTCAGAATCGACCATGCAACTTGCCCGATTTTTCTGACACTAACCAACATCATTCATTAAGGAGCGTAGGAAAAATGGAATCCGCCACTGAGCACCAAGGCCGCATTCTGCTGGTAGACGATGAGTCCGCCATCCTGCGTACGTTCCGTTACTGCCTGGAAGACGAAGGCTATACCGTCGCCACCGCCAACAGCGCCGCCCAGGCCGACACACTGCTGCAACGCCAGGTGTTTGACTTGTGTTTCCTCGACCTGCGCCTGGGGGAGGACAACGGCCTGGATGTCCTGGCACAAATGCGTATTCAGGCGCCCTGGATGCGGGTCGTCATCGTCACCGCTCACTCGGCCGTCGACACCGCAGTCGATGCGATCCAGGCCGGGGCCGCCGACTACCTGGTCAAGCCTTGCAGCCCGGATCAACTGCGCCTGGCCACCGCCAAGCAATTGGAGGTGCGCCAGCTGTCGGCAAGGCTCGAAGCCCTTGAAGGGGAAGTGCGCAAACCCAAGGACGGCCTCGATTCCCATAGCCCGGCGATGAAGGTCGTCCTGGAGACCGCCCGCCAGGTCGCCAGCACCGACGCCAATATCCTGATCCTCGGCGAATCCGGTACCGGTAAAGGTGAGCTGGCCCGGGCGATCCATGGCTGGAGCAAGCGGGCGAAAAAGTCCTGTGTCACCATCAATTGCCCGTCGCTGACCGCCGAATTGATGGAAAGCGAATTGTTTGGCCACAGCCGCGGAGCCTTCACCGGCGCCAGCGAAAGCACCCTGGGACGGGTCAACCAAGCCGACGGCGGTACGCTGTTTCTCGACGAGATCGGCGATTTTCCCCTGACGTTACAACCCAAGTTGTTGCGGTTCATCCAGGACAAGGAATATGAGCGGGTAGGGGACCCGGTCACCCGCCGCGCCGACGTGCGGATTCTCGCCGCCACCAACCTAAACCTCGAGGACATGGTGCGCGACGGGCGCTTTCGCGAAGACCTGCTGTATCGCCTGAATGTCATCACCCTGCATCTGCCACCGTTGCGTGAGCGCGCCGAAGACATCCTTACCCTGGCCGACCGCTTCCTGGCCCGCTTTGTCAAGGAGTACGCACGTCCGGCCCGGGGCTTCAGCGACGAGGCTCGCGAAGCGCTGCTAGGCTACCGATGGCCTGGCAACATTCGTGAACTGCGCAACGTGGTCGAGCGCGCCAGCATCATCTGCCCGCAGGAAAAAGTCGAAATCAGTCATCTGGGCATGGCCGAGCAGCCAGTCAACAATGCACCGCGCATCGGTGCCGCACTGAGCCTCGACGAGTTGGAAAAGGCCCACATCGGAGCAGTACTGGCCACGGCTGACACCCTCGACCAGGCGGCCAAGACCTTGGGTATCGATGCCTCCACGCTGTATCGCAAACGCAAGCAGTACAACCTGTGAGCGACACCTTATGAAACTGGCGATGAAGCTGCGCACACGGCTGTTTCTCAGTATCTCGGCCCTGATCACCGTGGCATTGCTGGGATTGGTGCTTGGCTTGGTCAGCGTCATGCAAATGGCCAACACCCAGGAACAATCGGTACGCGACAACTTCATCCTGCTGGACCTGGGCCTCAAGCTGCGCCAGACCCTCGGCGATCAGTTGATCATCATGCTCGACGACAAGCCCGACCTGGCCGCTCTGGAGGCATCCGAGCAGCAATACCTGGCGTTGATCGACCAAGGAATCGCCCACGAAAGAAAGCTGGACAACACGGCCGCCAGCTTCAGCAGGGCCAAAGCCGACTACGTTGAATTTCTCGAGGCCTTCACCGCGTCTCGCCAGCAACCGAGACAGCTCACGGGCATCAAGGACCTCACCGAAAAATTCAACGTGCTGCGCAATGGACTGATCGAAGGTTATCGCCAGGCCCTGACCAAGATCGGTGAAACCCAGGACCGCGCGCGCGAACGCGCCTTGTGGATTTCCGGGCTGCTGGGGCTGGTGGGGTTTGCGGTCCTGGTCATCGGTTTTATCACGGCCCATGGCCTTGCCCGGCGTTTCGGCGCACCGATCGAGGCGCTGGCCGCAGCGGCGGATGACATCGGCCAGGGCAATTTCGAGGTCACGCTGCCCGTTTCTTCCGCCGCCGAGTTGAATTTGCTGACCCGTCGTTTCGGGGTCATGGCCCAGGCACTGCGCGAACATCAGGCCACCAATGTCGATGAACTGCTCGCCGGCCAGCAGCGTTTGCAAGCGGTGCTCGACAGCATCGACGACGGCTTGCTGATGATCGATCGCCAAGGCCATCTGGAGCACCTCAATCCGGTGGCCCAGCGTCAACTGGGCTGGGATGAGGCGCGCCTGGGCCAGGGGCTCGGCGAGGCGCTGGGACGCCTGGAGCTGGATGAAGAATTGCACCTGGTACTGCGCGGTGGAACCCTTGAGCGGGCACCGGAAGACCTGAGCATCGAGGTCGACGGCGAGTCGCGGGTGCTGACCTACAGCCTCACGCCGGTCAGCCACACTCAGGGCCACATCCTTGGCGCGGTCATGGTGCTGCATGACGTCACCGAACAGCGCGCCTTCGAACGGGTGCGCAGCGAGTTCGTCTTGCGTGCTTCCCATGAGCTGCGCACGCCAGTGACGGGCATGCACATGGCATTCGGCCTGTTGCAGGAGCGGCTGCACTTCCCACCGGAGTCCCGCGAGGCGGACCTGCTCAACACCGTCACAGAAGAAATGCAGCGGCTGATGCAGCTGATCAATGACCTGCTGAATTTCTCTCGCTACCAGAATGGCCTGCAAAAGCTGACCCTGGCGCCTTGTTCCATCGACGACCTGTTGGAAGAGGCCCGCCTACGGTTCGCCGAACAGGCCCAAGCCAAGGGTATCGAGCTGCTCGTGGCGATCCAGGGCCCATTGCCACGGCTGCATGCCGACGCTGCGCAGTTGGAACGCGTGCTCGATAACCTGATCGACAACGCCATGCGCCACACCGGCGAAGACGGCCAGATCCGCTTGCAGGCCCGACGCCACGGCGAGCGGGTGATCATCAGTGTCGAAGACAACGGTGAAGGCATTGCCTACGGCCAACAGGGACGAATCTTCGAGCCTTTCGTCCAGGTCGGACGCAAGAAGGGCGGCGCCGGTCTCGGTCTGGCCCTGTGCAAGGAGATCGTCCAGCTCCACGGCGGACGCATGGGCGTTTACTCAAGGCCGGGGCAGGGCACGCAGTTCTACATGGCGCTGACGGTTTGAGCGCACGGCCTGGGGAGACCTAGGCTTCATCATCAAGACGACGTCCACGCAGGCGTCGGCCACGGGTAATCAATTCGATGAGCTGGACCGCGCTGAGGGCATGGGCGAACAGCCAGCCCTGGCCAAACCTCACCCCTTCGCTGCTCAAATAAGAGGCCTGGGCTTCATGCTCGATGCCTTCGGCGATCACCTTGAGCTGCAGCGCGTGGGCCATGCGGATGATGTGCGGGGCGACGCCGCTGCTAGCGGCATCGTGGCCCAAGGCGTCGATGAAGGCCTTGTCGATTTTCAGGCAGTCCACCGGCAGGGTTTGCAGGTAGGCCAGGCTGCAATAACCGGTTCCGAAATCGTCGATCAGCACCTGATGCCCCACGTCGCGCAGCGATTGCAGGTTATCCCGGGCAACCAACACGTCGATCAGCCCGCGCTCGGTCACTTCGAAGGCGATCTGGTGCGCCGAGACCCGATGCAACGCCAGCAGGCGAGCGATCACTTCGCCAATACGCGGCACCATCACATCGCAGGCCGCCAGGTTGACCGAGATGTACAGCTGCGGATTGGCTCGCAACAGCTGGCCCAATTGATCGAACAGCCGCTGCAGCACGAAGTCGGTGATCTGGCGGATCTGCCCGGTGTTCTCGGCCATCGGGATAAACAAGTCCGGGCTGGTCAGGGTGCCGTCCGGTCGGCGCCAACGCAGCAAGGCTTCGGCACCGACGCAGTTGCGGCTGTCCAGGTCGAAAATCGGCTGGTACAGCACCTGCAATTCACCGCGCCGGATGGCCCCGTGCAGTTCGGCGTCCATGGACTGGCGATGGCGCGCCAGCAGAAACACCTGGAAACCAATCCCCAGGCCCAGCACCAGGCTGATGGGCAGCATCCACCAGGCATTGGCCGGGATCTTGAAACCGTTGCGCTGGGCGATCAGCACCAGTTGATATTCCGGGCTGTCGGTGGGCATCCGATAAATCAGCCGGGTCTGCGTCACCTGCAAGGCATTCTGGCTTTTCGGTGGCCAAGGCTCTGTGGGCGGCCAGTATTGTTGGGTGCCCAACACGGGAATGGCCCGCGTGCCGTGGTCCAGGACCACCAGCAGGCTGCTGCCCGGTGGCAGGTCGACCACGTCGGCCAAGTGCCCCCGGGAGGTGGCGACTCGGAAATTGCCACGGCCCAGCATCAACGCAGCGCGGTCTTCGTTGGGTTCGGTGGTGGTATTGAGCCAATAGCTGTAGGTCGGGCCTCGAAGATCGGGCGGACGGGCCACCGACAACCCGCTTTGGCGCGGACGATTGGAACAGATGCCGCTGCCATCGATGTACACCGCTTCATAAACGAAACGGTAATTGAAGCTGACCTCTCGCAAGGTCGCGATCATGTCATCGTCGCAACCGCGCAACGGCTGGTTTTGCAGGTCGTCGAGGCTTTCCCGCAATTGCCCGAAAAGCTGTTCCAGCCGTTGCAGGAAGCGCTCGCCCTGGGCATTCATCTGATCACTTTCACGCTGCTGGATCTGCTGCACGACCACGAACAGACTGCCCGTCAGCAGTAGGAAGGTACTCAGGGCAGCCGCCATCATCGCCAGGAACAGGGGGCGATGGAGCCAGCTCTGTAAGGTTTCGCGGGCAGCCGTCATCATCGGTAATCCGAAAGTTACCAATGAGTTATAGCTTCTGATTTGAATTTGGCCCGATTCGTCGGACGGGCGTCATTATTTTGTCTGGTTGAGCACCTGCAGAATCGCCGCGCTTTGCGGGTCCGGCATGCCATCGAAGCGGGTCGGCCGGTAGTGCATCTGAAAAGCGGCCAGCACGTGGTGGGTGGCTACGTCCCATTCCCCGGTCTGGGGCGTCGGGTAGCCCAGGCGGGCCAGCTCGGCCTGGAACCAACTGGCAGGCGGTAGCTGCGTTGCGAAGAAAACCTGCTGGCGTGCGACGGCCTGCTCATCCGGCCACACCCCCAAGCCCGCTTGCGCCAGACGCTTCCAGGGGAACAGCGGCCCCGGATCGAGCTTGCGCAGGGGCGCGATGTCGCTGTGGCCGATGATGCTGCGCGGGCTGATCCCGTTGCGCTGGATGATGTCCTTGAGCAAGACGGTCAAGGCCTGGACCTGAGCTTCGCTGTAGGGATACCAGAGGCGCCCGGTGGGCGTGTCGACGAAACCCGGATTGACGATTTCGATACCGATGGAACTGGAATTGAGCCAGGTCCGGCCTTCCCATTCACTTTCCCCGGCGTGCCAGGCACGCCGGCTTTCGTCCACCAGCTTGTAGATGGTCGCGTCTTTATCGTCGCCAATCAGGTAATGGGCACTGACTTCGCCATGGGTCAGCAGGGCCAGTGAACGCTCCAGGGACGCCGAGGTGTAATGCACCACCACGAATTGGATGCGGTTGTCATGGTTGACGGAGGGGTGACTGGTGTCGAACCGAGGGCCGCTGGTGCAGCCGGCCAGGATAAATAAAGAAACAATGAGCGAGAAAAATTTCATGGCGGAGGGCATTACGCGCTGGAAGTAATGCAACAGTGTAACGTATCGCCCCGCGATGATCCGGTGCGCGGGACGATATTAAACAAATTGGAACAATTAGCCCTCAGCCCAGCTCTACCCGGTTGCGTCCGGCATTTTTGGCCCGGTAGAGCGCCTGATCGGCTCTTTTAAGCACCGAATCGCTGTGTTCGCCCGGCTTGAAAGCCGTCATGCCCACCGATACCGTTACCGTCACCGGTTCGCCCTTGAAATGAAACGGGCAGGCTTCGATAGCCAGACGCAGCGCCTCGGCCAGCTTGGCCCCAGCCGCCAGGGGGGTATCCGGCACCAGCAGGACAAACTCCTCGCCACCAAAACGCGCAATGAAATCGCCGCCACGCAGGCGTTTGCGCAGGACCGACGCGATCAGTTTCAACACCCGGTCACCGGCCAGATGGCCGTAGTTGTCATTGATGCGCTTGAAATGATCGAGATCGAGCATGGCCAGCAGCAAGCTGTTGCCGTGCTGTTGCCACTGGACGACTTCATGCTCCAGACGCTCGGACCAGGCGGCGCGATTGGGCAACCCGGTGAGCGGATCGACCAGTGCCTTTTGCCGCTGTTCCTCGAGATTTTCCCGCACGACCTGGGCGTCCTGCTCCATCAGCGCGACGCGATCGGCCAGGCTTTTGAGGCGCGCCGAGACCTCCTGCTCGCGTTGATCTCGTTGCCGGCGATGCTTGTCCATTGTCCCGAGCAAGCCTTCGAGGTGATTCTCGAGCACCTGCTTGAGGCCTTCCAAGTCATCGGCTTGTTGCACGCTGCTTTGCAGGCCGTCCACCTGTTCGCGAATCTGGGTGTCCATTTCCCGGGAGGCCGAGAGGTTGTCGGCGTGGTCTTCACTGGCGGCCTGCAGGCTGCTCTGGAAGGACTCGAGACGATCATTGAGGCGCTGCAGGTACGCTTCGAATTCATGCTGGCCGGTGTCGGTGATGGCCAGCATCAACACCGCCAGATCATCGAGGATCGGCAGCAATTCGTACCAGTTCAAGCCATTTCGCAGCCGCTCACCCATGGCTTCGGCTTGTGGCCGATGACGCTCGGGCAAGGTCAGGTCGCCCAACAGGCCCAGCAAAGTGTCTTCGATGTGCTTGGCGACCGAGCTGTAGGACGGTTCCGGCGAGTCGGGCAGGGCGTATTGGGCGTCAGCCAAGTCGGCGGCGGCCAAAGGCTCGTCTGGCTCGGCTTCAGCTGGAGGCGGCGAGGGGTCGGGGAGGGCCTTTGGCACCTCTTCGGACATCAGCTCATCGGGATTTTCCAGGGCGGGTGCCGCTACAGGGATTTCGTCGACGACCACCGCTTGCAAGGGGGCTGGCTCGGCGGCTTCGCCCGGCTCGCTGATCGGCTGAGCCACTTCGGCTGCTGGTGCCGGAGCGGGCGTCGGCGCGGGATCGGTCTGCGGTGTAATCTGGTCGACCGGTTCGGGCGTTGCCTCCAACGTGGGTGCTTGCTCCGCTACCGATGGTGCTGGTGCTGGTGCTGGTGCTGGTGCTGGTGCTGGTGCTGGTGCTGGTGCTGGTGCTGGTGCGACGGATGCTGTGTGGACTGCCGGCTCAACGACTACTGGCAAGGCCGTGTCTGCCGGGGGCGCCACGTTGGCCTGGGCTGGCTCGTGAGGCTGGGGCGGCACGCCCTCATGGCCTTGGCCACCAAACAGCCGTTGCAGCAATCCGGGGCGGCTCGGTTCGACAGGAGCGTCCAGGACCCTCAGTGCCTTGCCTTGCAAACCGCTCAATTCGCTGAGCAGCAGCGGAATCTCCCGGGCCTGGCCGACCCGCTCTTCCAACTGCTTGGAAAACTTCTTCAGGGGCCGGCTGACTTCTTTCGGCAGCGGCAGGCTTTGCAACTGGGCCACCAGGGCCGTCAATGCAGTGCTCATCTGCTCAATCCGGGTTTCGCGGCGCTGCTCGGAATCGAGTACGGCTTTCTCCAGGCGCGGCAGCAGGGCGGCGAGGCCGGCGTCAATGTCATCGGTGCGCACCACCTCGCGCATCTCTTTCATGCATTGGTCGACGACCCGATCAGTGCCCTCGGCGGCCAGGGTGCTGCGCACCAGGCCACGACGCAACAAGTCGAGCCGAGCATCCCAACGGCGCTCGAGCTTTTCCTGCTGTTCGATGCTCTTGAAGTATTTCTCTCTCCAGCGTTCGGCGTCGTCGCTCATTCATCGGATCCGCGAGGGGCAGTACTCAGCGTGGGGAGAGCATCGGCCGTGAGCGAACCCGGCAAACGAATTTCTACCGCGACCGGCAGGTGATCGGAAATGGGTTGGGCCAACACCTCGACGCGTTCGAGGGTCAGGGTCGGGCTCAACAGGATATGGTCCAGGCAGCGCTGGGGGCGCCAGCTGGGGAATGTCGCTTCCAGTTGTGGTGCGAGCAGACCGAGATCGCGCAGGGGCGAGGTCTGCAACAGGTCGGTGGCGTGGGTGTTCATGTCACCCATCAGTATCTGGTGCTTGTAGCCGCCGATCAGCTCGCGAATGTACGCCAGCTGCATCGTCCGGGTCCGCGCCCCGAGCGCCAGGTGCATCATGACCACGACCAGCGCTTCCGGACCTTCGCCGAAACGCGCAAGAATCGCCCCGCGCCCCTTGGGGCCCGGCAGCGGATGGTCCTCGATCGCCCAGGGACGCAAACGACTCAATACGCCATTGCTGTGCTGGCCGAGACGTCCGAGGTTGCGATTGAGTTGTTGGTACCAGTAGGGGAAGGCGCCCAATTGGGCCAGGTGTTCCACCTGATTGACGTAGCCTGACCGCAGGCTCCCGCCGTCGGCCTCTTGCAGGGCCACCAGGTCGAAGTCCTTGAGCAGGTCGCCGATTTTCTGCAGGTTGCCGGCACGCCCGGTATGCGGCAGCAGATGTTGCCAGCCGCGGGTCAGGTAATGCCGATAGCGTTCGGTGCTGATGCCCACCTGGATATTGAAGCTGAGCAGCCGCAAGCGGCTGTCGCCAGGCAGGCCCGTGGACGTGACATGATGCTCGTTGACCCGAGGTTCATGCAGGCCAACGATGCGTTCGGTACTCCAGCGGGCCATGGGCGTGGGCCGCGCTTAGTTGGCGGCAGCCTTGGTGGCCGCTCGCTCTTTGGCAATCAGTTGGTCGGCCAGTTGCAGCGCTTGTTCAGCACCGCCGGCAGAGCCGATGTCAAAGCGATACTTACCGTTGACGATCATGGTCGGTACGCCCGTGATCTCGTATTTCTTCGCCAGCTCACGGGCCTTCTTGATCTGGCCCTGGATGGCAAAGGAGTCGAAGGTGGCCAGGAACTTGTCCTTGTCTACGCCTTGGGTCGCCAGGAAGTCCGCCATGTCTTCTTTCTTGACCAGTTTCTTGCCTTCTTTCTGGATCGCGTTGAAAACGGCAGCGTGAACCTTGTGCTCGACGCCCATGGCTTCGAGGGTCAGGAACATCTGGCCGTGGGCGTCCCACGGGCCACCGAACATGGCGGGGATGCGCACGAAGTTGACGTCAGATGGCAGTTTCTCGACCCATGGGTTGATGACCGGCTCGAAAGCGTAGCAATGCGGGCAGCCGTACCAGAACAACTCCACGACTTCGATCTTGCCAGGCGCCGCCACCGCAACGGGGTTGGTCAATTCGACATAGGGTGCGGCGGGCTTTTCAGCCGCTTGGGCAGTCATGCCGAACAGGCTGGCGGCGACGAGCGCGGCGCTGATGATCAGATTACGCATGCTTTACTCCTGGACAATGAGGGGGCCTCGCAAGACCTGTTTCTAAGACAGACCGTGGCGGGTTCAAGTTCTCTAGTGTAACGGCAGCGGCCACAAAAAAGGGCGGCCAAAGCCACCCTTTTGATGCTCGCATCGACAGATTAATCGAGCGTTAACGTTGCAAGAGGTGTATCCCCCCCAACGGCCTTAGTGCAAGCCCTGGATGTAGGCGGAGACTGCCGCGATATCTTCGTCGCTCAGCTTCTTGGCAATGCTCTGCATGGGCTTGGTGTCGCCATCGTTGGTCCGGCCGCCTTCTTCTTTGCGGAAGTCGGCCAGTTGCTTGCCGACGTACTGGGCATGCTGGCCGCCCAGGTGTGGGAAACCGGCAGCGGCGTTGCCTTTGCCATCCGGGGAGTGGCAACCGGTGCAGGCTGGCAAGCCTTTGTCGAGGTTGCCGCCGCGGAACAGCGCTTCACCGCGAGCCACGAGTTTTGGATCGGCAGCGCCGACGCTACCCTTCTGGCTGGCGAAATAGGCCGCGATGTCCGCCAGGTCCTGATCGCTCAGGTTGGTCAGCAGGCCGGTCATTTCCAGCACCGTGCGCTTGCCGGACTTGATGTCGTGCAGTTGCTTGTTCAGGTAACGCTCGCCCTGGCCCGCCAGTTTCGGAAAGTTGGGCGCCATGCTATTGCCATCCGGGCCGTGGCAGGCCCCGCATACGGCGGCCTTCGCCTGACCGGCAGCGGCATCGCCAGCGGCGTGGGCTACGCCGGATATCCCCAAGGTCAACAGCAGACTCACGATCAGTTTGTTCATCAGCTAATCCAACTACGGCTAAGGGTTAAAGAGTTATGGACCGGGTTTACTCGCTCATCCACTGGATGATGGCTCGGTAATCCTCGGCACTGCAGTCCATGCACAAACCACGCGGCGGCATCGCCTTGAAACCCTGGGTCACGTGTTGCACCAGCGTCTCCATACCTTTCGCCAACCTCGGCGTCCAAGCTTCCTGATCGCCCTTGCGGGGCGCCATGGGGAGTTGGCCGGAATGACAGGCACCACAAACACGGTTGTACACAGCTTCCGGATCCTGTGTAGCCTGAGCGCTGTAAAGCGGCATCAAGACACCGGCAGCTAGCAGCCATTTCGTCATAAAACGACCTTTTCAGGGTTGGGAACGAGCTGCGTTCTAATGCGCAATTTCGGTCGGTCGCTCCCGTGAGCTTCATCCTACGCTGGGACAAAGCGCACACAAAATCTGCGGCATTATATACTGGCGTCACTGAAACGGAAACGACACAGCTTGCCGCGTCCATTCCCGACGCCGCCCACATCGGAAATCCCATGCAACTGAAGAACCCCATCCTTGGCCTGTGCCAACAGTCCACCTTCATGCTCAGCGCCGCCAAAGTCGATCAATGCCCAGACGACGAAGGCTTCGAAGTGGCTTTTGCCGGGCGTTCCAACGCCGGCAAATCCAGCGCGCTGAACACCTTGACCCATGCGAGCCTGGCACGCACCTCGAAAACCCCGGGTCGCACGCAGCTCTTGAACTTCTTCAAGCTAGACGATGAACGGCGTTTGGTCGACCTGCCCGGCTACGGCTACGCCAAGGTCCCGATCCCGCTCAAGCAACACTGGCAGCGCCACCTGGAAGCGTACCTGGGCAGCCGCGAGAGTTTGAAAGGCCTGATCCTGATGATGGACATCCGCCATCCGATGACCGACTTCGACCTGTTGATGCTCGATTGGGCGGTCGCCAGCGGCATGCCGATGCACATCCTGCTGACCAAGGCCGACAAGCTCACCTACGGCGCGGCGAAAAATACCTTGCTCAAAGTGCAGTCGGAAATTCGCAAGGGCTGGGGCGACGCGATCACCATCCAACTGTTCTCGGCACCCAAGCGCATGGGCCTGGAAGAAGCCTACACGGTGCTGGCCGACTGGATGGAATTGGCGGACAAGGGCAGCGAAGAGGCCGAATAAGCCAAATCGCAGGCAAAAAAAACCCCGGACTTCTTATGGGGAGGGGGAAGTTCGGGGTCCAAGTTCCGGACCGCTAGGGCGGGGTCCAGATATCTGCCAACACTTAACACAACATAGGAGCATTGAAGGGCTTCACCAGCCATTCAGAATCTCTGAGTGGCGATTCACGGGTTTAGTTCAGATTATTTTTGGAAATAGCCTTAGGAATTTTCCGAACTAACGAACCGGATGATCCGATGCGGCGAGGGAATTTATCCCCGTTGGGCTGCGCAGCAGCCCCAAAAAGGCTGAAAGCAATCAGCCTGACACACCACGGCCACGGGTCTTAGGGCCGCTGCGCAGCCCAGCGGGGATAAATCCCCTCGCCACAGGGTTCAACCTGTCCCCGCTCCAAACAGGTCCGTTCAATTCCAGTTGTTACGACTCAGTGCGCCTCATCCCAGTTATTGCCCACGCCCACTTCCACCAACAGCGGCACGTCCAGCGTGGCCGCGGTGCTCATGTGCTGGCGGATTTCTTCGCGTACCTGATCGACCAGGTCTTCACGTACTTCCAGCACCAGTTCGTCGTGGACCTGCAGGATGACCTTCGCATCCAGCCCGGACGTCGTCAGCCAACGATCCACAGCCACCATGGCTTTCTTGATGATGTCAGCCGCCGTGCCCTGCATCGGCGCGTTGATGGCGGTGCGCTCGGCGCCTTTGCGCAGGGCCGGGTTTTTCGCGTTGATGTCCGGCAGGTACAACCGGCGACCGAAAATGGTTTCGACAAAACCTTGCTCGGCCGCCTGGGCGCGGGTGCGCTCCATGTACGCCAGCACACCCGGGTAGCGAGTGAAGTAGCGGTCGATGTAGGCCTGGGACTGCTTGCGATCGACGCCGATCTGCTTGGCCAGGCCGAACGCGCTCATGCCGTAGATCAAACCGAAGTTGATCGCCTTGGCGCTGCGGCGCTGGTCATGGGTAACCGCGTCCAAATCGACGCCGAACACCTCGGCCGCCGTGGCCCGGTGCACGTCCAGGTCATTACGAAACGCATGAAGCAGCCCTTCGTCCTTGGCCAGGTGCGCCATGATCCGCAGTTCGATTTGCGAATAGTCCGCCGCCAGCAGCTTGTAGCCTTTCGGCGCGACGAACGCCTGGCGGATGCGTCGGCCTTCGGCCGTGCGAATCGGGATGTTCTGCAGGTTCGGGTCGATGGATGACAGGCGCCCGGTCGCGGCGACGGCCTGCTGGTAATTGGTGTGGACGCGGCCGGTGCGGCTGTTGATCTGTTCCGGCAGGCGATCGGTGTAGGTGCTCTTGAGCTTGCTCAGGGAGCGATACTGCATCAATACCTTGGGCAGCGGGTAATCCTGCTCCGCCAGCTCGGCAAGCACCGCTTCGGCGGTGGACGCCTGGCCCTTGGCGGTTTTGCTGAGCACCGGCAAGCCGAGCTTTTCGTACAGGATCACGCCCAATTGCTTCGGCGAACCCAGGTTGAACTCCTCGCCGGCGATGGCAAACGCCTCACGCTCCAGCGCCACCAGTTTTTCCCCCAGCTCGACACTCTGTATGCCCAGCAGGTTGGCATCGACCAACGCCCCCTGGCGCTCGATGCGCGCCAGGACCGGCATCAGCGGCATTTCGATGTCGTTGAGCACCGTGCCCAGGCTTGGCGTGGCCGCCAGTTTTTCCTGCAGGGCCTGGTGCAGGCGGAAGGTCACGTCGGCGTCTTCGGCGGCGTAAGGGCCGGCCAGTTCCAGGGAGATCTGGTCGAAGGTCAGTTGCTTGACCCCTTTGCCAGCGATGTCCTGGAAATCGGTCTTGCTCTGGCCCAGGTACTTGAGCGCCAGGCTGTCCATGTCGTGGCGGGTCGCGGTGGAGTCCAGCACGTAGGATTCGAGCATGGTGTCGAAGGCGATGCCCTGGACCAGGATGCCGTTATTCTGATCGCCACCGATGGCGCAGTTGGCCAGGATGTTGGTTTCGAACTTGGCGTGCTGGCCGATCTTGAGCTTGTTCGGGTTTTCCAACAGCGGTTTGAGCGCCGTGAGCACCGTGTCGCGGTCCAGTTGTTCCGGCACGCCCATGTAGGAGTGGGTCAGCGGGATGTAGGCCGCTTCAAACGGGGCAACGGCGAACGACAAGCCCACCAGTTGCGAATGCTGGGCATCGCCGCCGTTGGTTTCGGTGACGAAGGCAAACAGCGGTGCCTTGTCCAGTTTCGCCAGCAACGCCTCGAAGCGCGCCTGATCGAGGATGACCTCGTACTTGGCCTCGGCCGCGCCAGGCTGTTCTTCGGCCACTTCGACGATCTCCTGGCCGGCACGCTTGGCGTCCCGCTGGTTTTCCTCGAACCAGCTCTTGAACTCCAGCAGGGTGTACAGCTCGGCGAGTTTCTCGTGATCCGGCGCGCCCATCTGCAGGTCGTCGAGACCGACATCCAACGGCACGTCGGTCTTGATGGTCGCCAGCTCGTAGGAAAGAAACGCCATTTCCTTGTGCTCTTCAAGCTTGGCGGCCAGGGTCTTGGCGCCACGGATCGGCAAGGTGGCGACGATGTCCAGTTGCGCGTACAGCTCGGTCAGGCCGCCATTGACGCCCACCAGCAGGCCGGAAGCGGTCTTCGGTCCGATACCCGGAACACCCGGGATGTTGTCGGACGAATCGCCCATCAGCGCCAGATAATCGATGATCTGCTCTGGAGCGACGCCAAACTTCTCCTTCACGCCAGCCACGTCCAGGGCGCTACCGGTCATGGTATTGACCAAGGTAATGTGCCCATCGACCAACTGCGCCATGTCCTTGTCACCGGTGGAAATCACCACCGGACGGTCGGCCGCCGCGCTGCTGCGGGCCAGAGTGCCGATCACGTCATCGGCTTCGACGTTGTCCACGCACAGCAGCGGGAAGCCCAGGGCCTTGACGCTGGCATGCAGCGGCTCGATCTGCACGCGCATGTCATCGGGCATGCTCGGGCGGTTGGCCTTGTATTCAGCGTACAGCGCATCGCGAAATGTCCCACCCTTGGCGTCGAACACCACGGCGAACGGACTGTCCGGATACTGCTTGCGCAGGCTCTTGAGCATGTTCAACACGCCTTTGACCGCACCGGTCGGCAGGCCTTTGGACGTGGTCAGCGGTGGCAGCGCGTGGAAGGCGCGGTACAGATAAGAAGAACCGTCCACCAGGACGAGGGGGGCTTGGCTCATGAGCAGGATCAACCTTTTCGGCGGGTCCGGGGCTAGAATAGCGGGACCGTTGACGACAAAGGGACAAGGTTATCATGCGTACACTAAATCGCCTGTTACTGGCTGGCTTGTTTGCAATCACCCCGTTGGCCGTCATGGCGGCGGACGACGCACCCTCGGCGGACCCGGATGTCACCATCCGCACCGAAGGCGATAAAACCATTCAGGAGTACCGGCAAAACGGATTTTTGTACGCGATCAAGGTCACGCCCAAGAACGGCAAGCCTTATTTCCTGGTACGCGCCGATGGCACTGATGCAAACTTCATCCGCTCGGACCAGCCGGATATGCTGATCCCTTCGTGGAAAATCTTTGAGTGGTAGCCCCACTCTGCACTTCAACCGGCGCCCGCTGAAGGGCGCCCGTACTGGCAGTTTTAACCATGTCTGTGTTCACGCCCCTGGCTCGGCCCGAGCTGGAAACCTTTCTCGCCCCTTACGGGCTTGGCCGTCTGCTTGATTTCCAGGGGATCGCCGCCGGCAGCGAAAACACCAATTTCTTCATCAGCCTGGAGCAGGGCGAATTCGTCCTGACCCTGGTCGAGCGCGGCCCGGTGCAGGAAATGCCGTTCTTCATCGAACTGCTGGACGTGCTGCATGACGCCGACCTGCCGGTGCCTTACGCCTTGCGCACCACCGACGGCGTCGCGCTGCGGGAGCTGGCGGGCAAGCCGGCGCTGCTGCAACCGCGCCTGGCGGGCAAGCACATCAAGCAGGCCAACGCGCAGCATTGCGCCCAGGTCGGGGAGCTGCTGGCGCATCTGCACTTGGCGACCCGCGACAATATGATCAAACGCAAGACCGATCGTGGCCTGGACTGGATGCAGGAGGAGGGCGCCAAGCTGCTCTCGCACCTCGACGCCGAGCCGCGTCGGCTGCTCGAAACGGCGCTGGATGAAATCGCGCAGCAGAAGGTTGGCATCCTGGCGCTGCCGCGCGCCAACATCCATGCCGATCTGTTCCGCGACAATGCGATGTTCGAAGGCACGCACCTGACCGGGCTGATCGACTTCTACAACGCCTGCTCCGGGCCGATGCTGTATGACGTCGCCATTGCCTTGAACGACTGGTGTTCGGAGGACGACGGTGTGCTCGATGGTCCGAGAGCGCGGGCATTGCTGGGTGCCTATGCGGCGCTGCGGCCGTTCACCGCCGCCGAGGCCCAGCTGTGGCCAACCATGCTGCGCGTGGCGTGCGTGCGGTTCTGGCTGTCGCGGTTGATCGCCGCCGAGTCGTTCGCCGGGCAGGATGTGTTGATTCACGATCCGATGGAGTTCCAGCAGCGCTTGGCGCAGCGGCAGACGGTTCACGCGTTGTTGCCGTTCGCCCTGTAACAGCAGGCAAGCGCGAAGCGGCTGCTCTTGTGGCGAGGGGATTGATCCCCGTTGGGCTGCGAAGCAGCCCCATGCTTTGGATCTGACGGACCGCGGCGGAAGTTGCTTCTTGGGGGCCGCTGCGCGCCCCAGCGGGGATCAATCCCCTCGCCACAAGCTTGTGCATCGACGGGGTTATAGCGACTCCAGGCATCCCGCCAGATCATTGCCCAACTTCTCCAACAACTGCTCATACCCTTGCGCCGTCGCCGAGGTATAGCCGCCCAGTGCATCCAGCTCCGCCAGTTTCACCGGCAACCCGGCCACCAGGGTTTCGGCCAGGCGCGGGCGCAACGGCGGTTCGCTGAAGACGCAGGTCTTGCCCACCGCTTGCAAGCGCGTGCGCATCGCCGCCACATGCTGGGCGCCGGGCTGGACTTCGGCGGCCACGGCGAACACCCCGGCGTGCTTGAGGCCGTAGTTGTCTTCGAAATAGTCGAACGCTTCGTGGAACACGAAATACGGTTTGCCCGCCACCCCGGCCAGACGCGTCTTGAGGCGCGCGTCCAAGGCGTCGAGACGCTGGTTGAAACCCGTGAGGTTGCTCTGGTAGCGGGCCGCATTCGTCGGATCCGCCGCGCTCAGGTCAGCCGCCATTTTCGCGGCGATCACCCGCGCATTGTGCGGCGATAGCCACAGGTGGGCATCCACGGAGCCGGGGCGGTGGTCGTGATCGTGCTCATCGCCGTCATGGTCATGGTCCTCGTGGGACGCGCTGTCCTGGGCGAAGTGACGCAACTTGAGCCCCGGCAGTGCCTGCACCGCGACCGACGGCAGCGTACGACCGTTCAACACGCGCGGCAGGAAACCTTCCATGTCCGGCCCAATCCAGTACAGCAGGTCCACCGACTGCACCTTGCGCACGTCCGATGGGCGCAACGCATAGTGATGCGGCGAAGCCCCTGGCGGCAGCAACACCTCCGGAACGGCCACGCCGTCCTGCACGGCGGCGGCAATCAACTGCAACGGCTTGATGCTGGTGAGGACCTTGACCTCGGCCTGGGCCGGGCCAATCAGTAGAAAACTTGCGATAAAAGCGACAAAGAGCGAAAAAAATCGGGACACGATGACCACTCGAAGAGGCGAGAACGGGTAACATAATAACGTCTCTCACTAAACTCGTCGCTGCCCATGCCTATTACACCCCTTGCCAGTCGTCCCCACGATCACTCCCACTGCGTGCACACCGCGCTGTCCGAGGCCGACGCCATCTGCGCGCGCCAAGGGTTGCGCCTGACCGCGCTGCGTCGGCGTGTGCTGGAATTGGTCTGGCAGAGCCACAAGCCGCTGGGCGCCTACGACATCCTGGCCGTGCTCAGCGAACAGGACGGCCGCCGTGCCGCGCCGCCAACGGTCTATCGGGCGCTGGATTTCCTCTTGGAAAATGGCCTGGTGCATCGCATTTCGTCGCTGAACGCCTTCGTCGGCTGCAACCATCCAGAGCACGCCCACCAAGGCCAGTTCCTGATCTGCCGCGAATGCCACGCCGCCATCGAGCTGGAACAGAAGTCCATCAGCGATGCCATCATCGCCAGCGCCAAGGAAGTCGGCTTCGTGGTCGACACCCAGACCGTCGAGGTGGTCGGTCTCTGCTCCGGCTGCCAGGGGGCCTGATGAGCAATGCGTTGATCCGCCTCGAGCAGGTGGCCGTGACGTTCGCCGGGCAGAACGTGCTGGACAACATTCACCTGAGCGTCGAGCCGGGGCAGATCGTGACCCTGATCGGCCCCAACGGCGCCGGCAAGACCACCCTGGTGCGCGCCGTGTTGGGTTTGCTCAAGCCCGACAGCGGCAGCGTCTGGCGCAAGCCCAGGTTGCGCGTCGGCTATATGCCGCAAAAACTTCACGTCGATCCGACGCTGCCACTGTCCGTGCTGCGCTTCCTGCGCCTGGTGCCGGGCGTGGACCGCGCACGGGCCTTGGCCGCGCTCAACGAAGTCGGCGCCGAACAGGTGATCGACAGCCCGGTGCAAAGTGTCTCCGGGGGCGAGATGCAACGCGTGCTGCTGGCCCGCGCCCTGCTGCGCGAGCCTGAATTGTTGGTGCTCGACGAGCCGGTTCAAGGGGTCGATGTGGCGGGGCAGGCCGAGCTGTACAGCCTGATCACGCGCCTGCGCGACCGCCATGGCTGCGGCGTGCTGATGGTGTCCCACGACTTGCACCTGGTAATGAGCACCACCGATCAGGTGGTCTGCCTCAACCGCCACGTCTGCTGTTCCGGGCATCCCGAGCAGGTCAGCGGCGATCCGGCCTTTGTCGAGCTGTTCGGAAAAAACGCACAAAGCCTGGCGATTTATCACCACCACCATGACCACGCCCATGACCTGCATGGCTCGGTGGTCAGCGCCCCTTCCGCTTCCAATCATGTTCATGGAGATGGCTGCAAGCATGGCTGATTTTCTGTTGTACGCCCTGCTCGCAGGCCTGGCACTCGCCCTGGTCGCCGGCCCCCTGGGTTCGTTCGTGGTCTGGCGGCGCATGGCCTATTTCGGCGATACCTTGTCCCACGCCGCCTTGCTCGGCGTGGCCCTGGGGTTTCTGCTGGATGTCAGCCCGGCGGTAGCAGTGACCGTTGGTTGCCTGTTACTGGCGGTGGTCCTGGTGACCCTGCAACACCGCCAGCCACTGGCGTCCGACACGTTGTTGGGCATCCTCGCGCCGAGCACCTTGTCCCTCGGACTGGTGGTGCTGAGCTTCATGCATGACGTGCGCATCGACCTGATGGCCTATCTGTTCGGCGACCTGCTGGCGATCAGTCCGACGGACCTGTCGTGGATCCTGGGCGGTAGCGCGGCGGTGCTGCTGTTGCTGGTGGCGCTCTGGCGACCATTGCTGGCCGTCACCGTGCACGAAGAGCTGGCCCGGGTCGAAGGCTTGCCTGTGCTGGGTTTGCGACTGGCGCTGATGCTGCTGATTGCGGTGGTCATCGCCGTGGCGATGAAAATCGTCGGTGTGTTGCTGATTACGTCATTGCTGATCATCCCAGCGGCTGCGGCACAGCGTCACGCCCGCTCGCCCGAGCAGATGGCGCTCGGCGCGAGCGTGCTGGGCATGCTCGCGGTGTGTGGCGGCTTGGCACTTTCCTGGTTCAAGGACACCCCGGCCGGCCCGTCGATCGTGGTCAGCGCCGCCGCGTTGTTTCTGCTGAGTTTTGTCCTGCCTCGTCGAGGGGTGTAGACTTGCTCGCTTTTTGCGCAAATAGAGAGTCGCAGGAATGAAGCCGTTCGCCTCCCGTTATCTGCTCCTTGTCGCATTTTCCCTGCTGCTGGGCGCTTGCCAGAGTACACCGCCGGTCACCCAGGCTCCCGATACACGGGGCCCGGCCATCGCGCAGCTCGAGCAAAGCCTGGCCAGCAATGAACTGGCCACCGCTGAAGACCAGCTGGCGACCTTGCAAGCCCAGTCGCCCGAAGACCGGTCGCTGGAACCCTACCAGCGGCAATTGGCCGAGGCGTATTTGCGCCGCAGCCAGATCGACTTGCAAAAAGGCGACGTAAACGCCGCCGCCACCGCCCTGAGCCGTGCCCGGGCGTTGATGCCCAAGGCCCCGGCCCTTACCGGCGAGGTCAACAGCGCCATCGCCGAAGCCCGCAAGGCCGACCTGGAAAAAGCCGAGGCCGACCTCAAGGCCGCCGAAGCCAAACCGGTCGCCAAAGTCATCGACCCGAGCGCCGCGAGCACCACCGTTGCGCTTAATATCGGCGATATCCAGAAAATGCGGCGCCAACTGGACGCCATTGCCGCTGATGTGGTGAATTATCAGTGTGATGTCAGCATCCAGGCGCCGCGCACCGATGATTATCCTTGGCTGGCGACTTTGCTGACCAAGCGGGTTAAAAAGCTTGATCCGGGGTTTGAACTGAATCTACGCAAGCAGACCCTGCGCAATGTGCCGGCGCAGATGGTGCTGACACCGCGCAAGCCTTAACAGCATCGTCGGAACGCCGCCCGGAGCAAGCTCGCTCCCACATTGGATCTAGGTTTAGTGATCGACACCTAACCCTGTGGGAGCGAGCTCGCTCGCGATAGCGCTCTACCAGACAACAAGTCTCTTTCAGACACTCATCAAGCCGGAATCGCCTTCGCCTTAGGTTCCCGCGCCCACACCCGATGCTGGGCAATCGCATCGAAGAACGCCTGGAACTTGCCAGCATCCGCGTCAGGAATCAGCCCCGCATCCGCCTCCAGCTTCAACAACACCAACAATTGCCGGGCTTCGCCATTCAGCGCGATGGCCTTCAGGTGCTTGTAGGCTTCCAGCAGGTAATGCAACGCCACACCATCGCCGCTCAAGGCCTTGATCGACTCCGCGCCACCCGGCACGAACACCGCATCAAAGGCAATAGACGGCAACCCTTCCATGGACGCATCCACCGGTAGTGTTTTCCCATCAGCGGTGGTCACTGGCGCAGAAGTCGGCCCCAGCACCTTGGCGTGGGCGCCCTTCGCTTTCAAAGCCTTCTTGAGCGCATCGATGATCGCCCCATCGACACCGTTGGCCACCAATACCGCCACTTTGCGCGTCTTGATGTCGCCGGACAGCAGGTTCGCCTGGCTCAAGGCCGGGGACTCCTCCAACGATGGCGTCGGAACATCGACAGTGCCCGCGGTCGGTGCTGGCAAGCCGAGGTTTTTCGCTACCCGCCCGGCCAGTTCCAAGTCGATGTTGGCGAGAATCTCATTGACCTGCCGCGCCCGGATGAACTCCCGCTCCACCTTGCCCAGCTCGAAGCTGTAGGCCGCGATGATGTGCTCTTTTTCGTGGGGGCTCATGCTCTTGTAGAACAACCGCGCCTGGGAGAAATGGTCGGCGAACGAATCGCTGCGTTGGCGGATCTTGTAGGCATCGATACGCTCTGGATAACTTTCGAAGCCGCCGTCTTCCGGGCCGGGCGGGGTTTCCTTCGGCCAACCGCCGTCGATGGAGTTCGGCTCGTAGGACGCACGCCCCTTATCGATGGTGGTGCGGTGCATGGCATCGCGCTGACCGTTGTGCACCGGGGTGATCGCCCGGTTGATCGGCAGCTCATGAAAATTCGGCCCACCGAGTCGACTGATCTGCGTATCGGTGTAGGAAAACAGCCGACCTTGCAGCAATGGGTCGTTGGAAAAGTCGATGCCCGGCACGATATGCCCGGGGCAGAACGCAACCTGTTCGACCTCGGCGAAGAAGTTGTCCGGGTTACGGTTGAGCACCATCTTGCCCAGGGGCGTGATGGGCACCAGCTCTTCAGGGATGATCTTGGTCGGGTCGAGCAGGTCGAAGTCGAACTTATGCTCGTCTTCCTCGGCGACGATCTGCACGCCGAACTCCCATTCCGGGTAGTCGCCCATCTCGATCGACTCCCAGAGATCGCGACGGTGGTAGTCGGTATCTTTACCCGCCAGTTTCTGGGCTTCGTCCCACACCAATGAACACGTCCCGGCTGTAGGGCGCCAGTGGAATTTGACGAAGCTGCTTTTGCCTTCGGCGTTGATCATGCGGAAGGTGTGCACCCCAAAACCCTGCATGGTGCGTAGGCTTTTTGGAATGGCCCGATCAGACATCGCCCAGATCACCATGTGCGCCGATTCCGGCACCAGCGAGACAAAATCCCAGAACGTGTCGTGGGCCGAGCCGCCTGTAGGAATTTCGTTATGGGGCTCGGGTTTTACCGCGTGGACAAAGTCCGGAAACTTCACCGCGTCCTGAATGAAAAACACCGGCATGTTGTTGCCCACCAGGTCGAAGTTGCCTTCGTCGGTGAAGAACTTCACCGCGAAGCCGCGCACGTCCCGCACGGTGTCGCCGGAACCCCGTGGACCTTGCACGGTGGAAAAGCGCACGAACACCGGGGTTTTCTTGCTCGGGTCCTGTAGGAAACCAGCCTTGGTCAGCGCCGAATGCGCTTCATAGCTCTGGAAGTAGCCATGGGCGCCGGTCCCACGGGCGTGAACGATGCGTTCCGGGATGCGTTCATGGTCAAAATGCGTGATTTTTTCACGCATGATGAAGTCTTCCAGCAGCGACGGCCCCCGGGCGCCGGCCCGGAGGGTGTTCTGGTTATCGGCGATCTTCACGCCCTGGTTGGTGCGCAACGCCTGTTCAGTGGCGTCGGAGCGAAACTGTTCCAGGCTCTCGAGCTTGGCGTTGGTGTTGCCGCGATCCAGGGTGTCGGTCCCGGCCAGTTGGCTCTTGTTGACCGTGGGCTTTTTGGTACTCATCAGGCATAACTCCTCTTTGCGATCCCGGAGGCCAGGACTCTTGAGTTCGATACCGCAGGTTCCGTACCCGGGCATTTTCGAGTGGCTTAATGAGTGACCGATGCCGTTTGGCCGTGTTCCTTTTTTATGGCCTTTGATCGCGTTATTGCCAAATGACTGGTCCGATCGCAAATAAATGCTAAGAACCTCTATACGGACAGGCTAAAATGCGCGCCCGGCTAACCGCTGATCCTTTTCCAACGCGCCCCACAAGGTTCGCTACGTGATCGAGTTTCAAGACGTCCATAAAACCTACCGGGTCGCCGGTAGGGATATCCCCGCCCTGCATCCGACCAGTCTGACGATTGAGAACGGTCAGGTCTTCGGCCTGATTGGCCATTCCGGTGCGGGAAAAAGTACCCTGCTGCGCCTGATCAATCGCCTGGAAGATTCCACTGGCGGCAAGATCATCGTCGACGGCGAGGAAGTCACCGCCCTGGACGCCAGCGGTCTGCGCCGCTTCCGCCAGCAAGTCGGGATGATCTTCCAGCACTTCAACCTGCTGGCGTCCAAGACCGTGGCCGACAACGTGGCGCTGCCGCTGACGCTGGCGGGTGAATTGTCCCGCAGCGAAATCGACCAGCGCGTCGCCGAGCTGCTCGCCCGCGTCGGCTTGTCCGACCACGCCAAGAAGTACCCGGCGCAGTTGTCCGGCGGCCAGAAGCAGCGCGTCGGCATCGCTCGCGCCCTGGCGACCAAACCCAAGATCCTGCTGTGCGACGAGGCCACCAGCGCCCTCGACCCGCAGACCACCGCCTCGGTCCTGCAACTGCTGGCGGAAATCAACCGCGAGCTGAAGCTGACCATCGTGCTGATCACCCATGAAATGGACGTGATCCGCCGGGTTTGCGATCAAGTGGCGGTGATGGACGCCGGCGTGATCGTCGAGCAAGGCCCGGTGGCCGAGGTGTTCCTGCACCCCAAGCACTCGACCACCAAGCGTTTTGTCCAGGAGGACGAGCAGATCGACGAAAGCGAACAGCGCGACGATTTTGCCCACGTGCCCGGACGCATCGTGCGTCTGACATTCCAGGGCGACGCGACCTACGCGCCATTGCTCGGCACCGTAGCCCGGGAAACCGGTGTGGACTACAGCATCCTGGCCGGTCGCATCGACCGCATCAAAGACACCCCCTACGGACAACTGACCCTCGCCATCACCGGCGGTGACATGGAGGCGGCGTTCGCCCGCTTCACCGCGGCCGATGTCCACATGGAGGTGCTGCGCTAATGGAACTGTTGAGTTCGTTCTTCTCCAACATCGACTGGCTGGAAATCTGGCTGGCCACCGGCGACACCTTCCTGATGCTGTTCGGTTCGCTGTTGTTCACCGTGCTGCTCGGCCTGCCCCTGGGGGTGTTGCTGTTCCTCTGCAGCCCGCGCCAGTTGCTCGAAGCCCGGGGTGTGTATGCGCTGCTGTCGCTGATCGTGAACATCCTGCGTTCGCTGCCGTTCATCATCCTGTTGATCGTGATGATCCCGTTCACGGTATTGATCACCGGCACCTCCCTGGGCGTGGCAGGCGCGATCCCACCGCTGGTGGTCGGCGCCACACCGTTCTTCGCCCGCCTGGTGGAAACGGCCCTGCGCGAAGTCGACCGCGGCATCATTGAAGCGACCCAGGCCATGGGCGCCACCACGCGGCAGATCATCGTCAATGCCTTGCTGCCGGAGGCCCGTCCAGGCATTTTTGCCGCGATTACGGTGACAGCGATTACGCTGGTGTCTTACACGGCCATGGCCGGTGTGGTGGGTGCCGGTGGCTTGGGCGACCTGGCGATCCGTTTCGGTTACCAGCGTTTCCAGACCGACGTCATGGTGGTCACGGTGGTGTTGCTGCTGGTGCTGGTCCAGGTGCTGCAAACCGTGGGCGACAAACTGGTTGTGCATTTTTCTAGAAAATAAGGCCTCGCGGCCAATAAACCATGAGCCGGCCATTCGCTGGCAGGCGCCAAGAGCAGGCGCCTCACAAGGAGTTAGCTGAATGAAGAAACTACTGGTTGCCTTCGCTGCCGCCGCAGCGTTTTCCGCCCACGCCGCCGACACCCTGACCGTCGCCGCAACGCCGGTGCCGCACGCGGAAATCCTCGAATTCGTCAAACCGGCCCTGGCCAAAGAAGGCGTCGACCTGAAGGTCAAAGTCTTCACCGACTACATCCAGCCGAACGTACAGGTCGCGGAAAAGCGCCTGGACGCCAACTTCTTCCAGCACCAGCCGTACCTGGATGAGTTCAACAAGGCCAAGGGCACGCACCTGGTGAGCGTGGCCGGTGTGCACCTGGAACCCCTGGGCGCGTACTCCAGCAAGTACAAGAAGCTCGACGAACTGCCAGGCGGCGCCAACGTGGTAATCCCGAACGACGCCACCAACGGCGGCCGTGCGCTGTTGCTGCTGGCGAAGGCTGGGGTGATCAAGTTGAAGGATTCGAACAACATCCTGTCGACCACCAAAGACATCACCGAGAACACCAAGGATCTGAAATTCCGTGAGCTGGAAGCGGCGACCATTCCGCGGGTGCTGACCCAGGTGGATCTGGCGTTGATCAATACCAACTATGCGTTGGAGGCGAAGCTGGATCCTTCCAAGGATGCGTTGGTTATCGAAGGTAACGACTCGCCGTATGTGAACATCCTGGTGGCTCGTGAGGATGACAAGGACAGTGAGGCGATGAAGAAGCTGGTTGCGGCGTTGCATACGCCGGAAGTGAAGGCTTTTATTCTTGAGAAGTACAAAGGCGCGGTTTTGCCGGCGTTTTGATCTGATCGGCGGTGAAAAAACGGGGCTGCGTGGGAATGCAGGCCCGTTTTTTTTGCTCGGAAGTATGCGGCGTTAAGGAAAGGCCCTCAAGATCATGGGCATCCATCACCGTGATTGACATAGCGATTGTTCCGCAATAATGATTGTCCCAACGCATGAGGGTGTGACTCTCGTGCCTACCTTCCGAGGCCCGCTTGAGAGAAATCTCTGCGGGCTTTCGTGTTTCTATGACAAGGAATCTGGTCGCTATGACGCATTACGTCGCGTACCTGGACAAATTCGGGCACCTCGGCCAGTACGTCTCACGCCACCATCCAAGGTACAAAACGCCTCCCGCTTTCGGGTTTGCGGGCCTGATTCTGCCGGCTACCGAAGTCCGCAAGTTCGCAATCTACTAATGCCCCTCATGATTTTTGTTCCCTTGAAACGAGCACAAATAAAGCACACCCAACATAGGATGCCGGGTGTGCTTTTTGAGAGGACGTTTATCTGCTATCGCGGATCAACGTTATCCAACACCCGATTCGCCAACAATGAACTCAATTCGATCAATTGCTGGATACCGAGAGCAATATGACGGCGGGGGCCTTCCAGGTCGAAGGCTAGGTTGCTGACCATCGCGTCGGCTGCCGCCAAGGTTTCGCTGAGGTTGGCGAGGAGGGATTCGTTGTCGGCGTTTTTGGCGACGGTGAAGAGCTGGCCCGGTTGGGACGCATCTTCTGATTTTTCCGGTTTTGGTAGCAGGTAGTAATCCAAGGCGCGATTGGTGGCTTCGTCGTGCTTTTTGGCCTTGGATTTGGTGTGCGGGGAAGTGCGGTCCGCCTCTGGCGGATTCGGTGTAGGTTTGAACATGTACTAAGTCCTATAGGTGAAGCCGCAGCCCTCTAGCTACTAAACAAGGGGAGGCAGCTGTACGCAGGTTAGTAGACCGGGGACTTAGCAAGCCGGCGCGCCCGAGGGCGCCCTGCGCACAGCCGCCATCAAATACAGGCATGGAGACACCTGTCTGACGGAGCTAATGCACCTACTAAGTACCTCGGGCTACTAAACCCGACCACTGATGGGCAGTGGCAGGAAAACGATAGAACCCGGGGACAAGGCGCACAAGCGGGCGGATTCTGGCGTAGTTGTAGGTAATGGCGCAAGGATGTGTAGCTTGATGGAGGGATCACGCCAGCGGAATAAACAGGGCTTGGTTTTGGCCCGTAAATTGGGGCTAGACGGGTTTGCGGTTGGGGTTTGAAGTGGTGATGCGGTTTTGTCTGTAGGCGTTTTTCGGGGTGGAGATGCCCGCTTGCTCGATACGTGAATGGTTGCTTGTCTTTCGGTCCGAAAAGGTGGGAACGACGACGCAGCCTTTTTCAGCAATCACTTGCTCCCGAACCCTGTCAGGATTCGCCCATTGTCCGGGCCGAATGAACCATAGGATCTGCTTCATTGTTCAACAACCCTCATGATAAATTCCCCGCCGCGACCTCTAATCAATAGAGGGCATTCAGGGAGAGAAGTAAGTGATCAAGTCTTTGTTGGTTGGGGCATTGCTGGCAATGGCATCAGCATCGGCATCTGCGATGAGTTGCGATAATCCTAGAAACGCCTATGACAGGACCTATTGCGCGTCGCTGAAAATGGTTCAGTCGGATCAGGAAATCAACGAGCAGTACAAGAAGACCATGAGTGCCCTGAACCCGGATCAAAAGAAAAAAGTGAAAGCTGCTCAGATCCAGTGGATCAAAAATCGTGACAGCGCCTGTTCCAACGATGGCCTGCTCTACCTGGACTGTGCCAATGAGAAGACCGAGGCGCGTATCGTCATACTCAAGGCTGTCGAGCGCGAGTGCCGTGCTGCCGGTTGCGACGACGCCAAGCTGTCGCAAGTCGAGTAACCCGTAAACAACGTCGGGCTTGCAGTCGTATCCCACGAAAAACCCGACGTAAAGCGTCGGGTTTTTCTTTGGTGGGTTCATCTGCTATCGCGGCTCAACTCGCCCTTGCTCCTTCTTTCATGCCTGACGCAGGCTGGTCATGATCAGTGCTACGCAGCACCGCGCTCGACCATGGCACGCCATGCCTGGACGCTGGAGCGTTCCTCCATCCCGGCATGCCATGCTCGAAGCGCCACGCACTCTTCAGGCACGGCGAGTTGCACCAACGAGGCGAAGATCATGCCGCCCAGTACCGCAATGTCGGCCATCGAAAACTTGTCGCCCGCCACAAAGGGCCGGTCTTTGAGAAGGTTGTCGAAATAGCGCATGCCCCTGATCGCCTTATCGCCCATCCGGGCGCCCCACTCGGCATTCTGGTACAACTCGACATCGGGGCCGAGGCCAGGCGTGGCATGGTGGAAGTACGTGCTGACGGCGTCGAGAAACTCGATCTCGGCACGTTTGGTCATCATATGGATGATGCCTTTTTCAACAGGCGTTTCGCCCGTCAGCGTCGGATGACCGTCCAGGCTATCCAGGTACTGGGTGATCGCCGTGCACTCGGCGATCCGCGTCCCATCGTCCAGCTCCAGCACGGGCAGTGTCCCGGAGTAATTGATGGCCAGGAACTCGGCTTTCTTGTGCTCACCGGCCCAGAGATTCACCGGTACGAATTCGATGTTCGGCAGCAATCCTTTTTCCGCCAGCGCAATGCGGACTCGGGCGGGGTAGGGGCCGTTGAACCAATCGTAGATTTTCATCGTAGGAACAGTGGAAACATCAACGCGCTGTTGTGGGGAAGTCATGATTCGAGCACCTGCCTGTCAATTGGTAGGCAAAGATTGAGCCGCCGATTCAGCGCTGTCAATCCCCTACCTGACAATTGGCAGGTAAACAGATCTGCGCGTAGAATTGCGGTTACCTGAGTGAGTCGAATCTCGAAACGAGGCTGCAACGTGAACGAAAATGCTCGAGAAGCCATCTTGGCGGCCGCGAAAGCCGCTGCCCAACTGCACGGTTACAGCGGTATCAATTTCCGTAGCATTGCCGACCAGGTGGGCATCAAGAACGCCAGCATTTACTACCACTTTCCGAGCAAGGCAGGCCTGGCTGCGGCGGTTGCTGAACGCTATTGGCAGGACGCGCTGCGCATGCTCGGAGAGATACGCGCCGCCAATACCGATCCGAAGGCGTGCGTGCGGCTGTATCCCTCCATTTTTCGAAAGTCGCTCGAGGACGGCAACAGGCTTTGTCTGTCCAGCTTCATGGCAGCCGAATACGAAGACCTTCCCGATGAAGTGTCGCGAGAGATCAGGGCTTTTGCGGACGTCAACGTGGCGTGGCTCGCCCAGGTACTGGCAGATGCTGGAACAGGTAGCGCAGAAGAATGTGAACGCCGAGCCCGCGCCATTTACACCGCTGTTGCGGGTGCCCAGTTAATCGCACGGACGCGGGCGGATGTCGGCCTGTTCGATGATCTGATTTTGAGCTACCGGCAAGCAGGGTTGATTCCAGCCTGATCCTGTAAAGCGGATGATGCCGTTTGGCTGTAGGAATGGTGGGCGCTACTTCGCAGCCCAGCGGGAGCAAGCTCCCTCGCCACGGGGTTTTGTTCAATCGGGGCCGTGGGTGTAATTCAGTTGTTTGCATTGGTGGCCGGGTGCCACAATCGCCATTTTAGTTGCATCACGATCAGGTGGATCAAATGGATGGCCCAAGATCTCGGAACGGCCAAGCTTTTTTCATAGCCGAACAGGTGCGAACTGACCGATTGCAGCAACTGTTTCGCCAATCCGTTTCTGCGGTTTTTGGCAGTTACCTGGCTGCCATCATGTTGAGCTGGCTGTGTTGGGATCGGTTTGAGCACAGCGCTATTCTTTGGTGGCTGGGCATCCTGACCGCATCGACGCTGTTGCGTATCGCGATGTTCGTCGCCTATTTTCGCAGCCCCGAAAGTGAGCGTACGCCTCAACGCTGGGAGCGCCGATACTGGATCACGCTGGTGTTATCCGCCAGCATCTGGGGCGGTGGGGCGTTTGTGGTCATGCCGGCAGACGATCTGTTGTCCCAGGCGTTGGTCATGCTCTTTACCGTCGGCATGACCGTCAGCGCGGTGTCCTGCTATTCGGCCTACCGCGATATGACGCTGGTCTCCATTGGCCTGGTGCTGTTTCCATGCACCGTCTGGCTGCTGTTTCAACCGTCCCCGATCCAAGTCGGCATGGCCCTTTCGATCGTGGTGTTCGCGGCATTTGCGGCCCGCGCCACGCACAAAATGTCCCAGGCACTGGAAATCGCCTTTCGTCTTACCCGTGAAATGGAACAGGCGAACAGCATTTCAACCCGCGCCGCACAAACCGATGAACTGACCGGCCTGAAGAGTCGGCGGGCTTTTTTCGAGCATGCCCAGCAGCTTTATGACGAATGCAAGACCAACCGGTTAGGGTTGTGCGCCGTCATGTTGGACATGGATCACTTCAAGCACATCAACGACACCTACGGCCATCAGGTCGGGGATCAGGTTTTGCGCGAGATGGGGCTGGTCATCAGTTCGTCGTTTCGGGCGACGGACATTCACGGCCGGCTGGGTGGGGAAGAGTTCGCCATTCTGCTTCCGGACACGTCCATCGAAGTCGCCACTCAGATTGCGGAGCAGCTCATCGATACGATTGCGAGGTTGATGATCGAGCCTGTTCACTGCATAACCGCCAGCCTTGGCGTCGCGTCGGCGGAGGCCTGTAACAAGGATCTGCACAGCTTGATGAACGATGCGGATAAGGCCCTGTACCGGGCGAAGGCGTTGGGGCGCAATCGGGTCGCTGTTGCTTAGTCGGGTTGGCTTTGCATCATTAGCCGGAATTTGATCGCCCCACGCTACATCACATTCCAGAAGCGGAACGCTGAGCGTCCCTGGCGGCGTTCCCACGCGGGAGCGTGGGAATGATCGAGAACCCCTGAACGCCCTCTCTTCAAAGGCCTGCAACTACGCAGGCACTCACCCCTGGCACATCCTTCTCCTTGGCTCACCTCGCGGCGGGTGAAACTGCGCGGCCCCGAAAATAAATTCCTTTTTAGATCAATTGGTTAATTCAAAATTGATAATTTTTTGAAAATTTATCTTGCGCGCAAAGTATTTGAGCGTTAACTTTATCCCAACTGGTTAGCGCACAAACATTTAGCGCAGGCCAAACCCGAACTCGATCAGCCCATTCAGTAAGAGGAAACACCATGAACGTTCTCTATACCGCAGTCGCAACCTCCACCGGTGGCCGTGATGGCCGCGCTGTTTCCAGCGACAAGATTCTCGACGTGAAACTGGCCACGCCAAAAGCCTTGGGTGGTGCCGGTGGTGAAGCCACCAACCCTGAGCAACTGTTCGCAGCCGGCTACTCGGCCTGCTTCATCGGCGCACTGAAGTTTGTCGCCAGCCAGAGCAAACGCAGCATTCCTGCCGACGCCTCGATCACGGCACACGTTGGCATCGGCCAGATCCCTGGTGGTTTCGGTCTGGACATCGACCTGCACATCAACCTGCCAGGTCTGGATCAAGCCGACGCCCAAGCGTTGGTCGACGCGGCTCACCAGGTTTGCCCGTACTCCAACGCGACACGCGGCAACGTCGACGTCCGTTTGCACGTCACCGTCTAACTCACTCACATACGAATAAAAGGATCAGGACATGAACACTTTCCACAAAACTCTCGTTGGCTCGCTTCTGGCACTGTCCCTCGGCAATGCGTTCGCGACTTCTTTTGTTCAACCTACGTTCGCTGAGGGTGGCTCGGATCGACTGATCGAAAAACGTGTAGCTGAAGGCGGCTCGGATCGTCTGATCGAAAA
>NZ_FOVS01000029.1:0-77248 GCF_900115235.1 Pseudomonas sp. NFACC24-1 | reverse complement strand
GGCGCTCATTGCCTGGGACAAAAACATGGACAGCGTTTCGGTCGGGGGAAATAGCCGCTGGCGATGCTTGGGTATCGATGACTCGACACCCCGCAATAACTCAGGATCGGAGAGCAGCTTGAAGAAAGCATGAGCATTGCTGTTCGTGGCGTGCTGGCGCATACGGTGCTGTTGATGTCGGACGATTTGGCGTCTACGATTCACTCGGGCTGTGTCCTTGCTTGATCGGTGTGTGTTCGCAACTATCACCGTAGACCAAGGCCAGCCTTTTTTCATTTTTTCGCAGTCGTATCAGCTAGTTAGCTGTTAAGTAAGTGCCATTCAAATCTGTCCTCTTTTTCAGCCCCCTTTTTCACGTACCTTTTAATCATGATTCAAATGCTTAGCCGCCTGATTCAAAAGGGTCATGAACTCTTCTAACTCAAAACTCCAACTCCCGCCTTTAACAGGGGGGTAAATTTCGATCTCAACTGATCTGCCAGGCTCGCAGGTTACTTCAGCCAGCTGGTCAGTTCCCGCCCATATTTCAAATACCAAATTTTCACGATCTGGCGGGCTAGTTATCATTGAAGACAAATGATTCATGGTTTTGGTGGCTCCAATAGACCAATAAATTTCCCATTGGCATCATAACGTAGCCCCCGACCGTCGGGAGCGATTACATCCATTACCTTTCCAAATCTCCCCGTATCCTTATAGGCTACAGTTGTCGCAGGATTGCTCAGAATTTCATCAGCTATTTTTTGACCTTGAGCGTTAATTTCGGAGGGACTTCCTTTAACGCTTGGGAACGCACTGCCTTCACGGCTACCGTGTTTCTGAAGAGCTCGGCCAGCTAGCGAAAGCTGTCCAGACTTATCCGCCGGATCCAACAGTTTTCCCGCATTCGACAAATCTTCGATGCTCTTCCCTGCAAACGAGCCTTTTGCACCGCCTATACCACCGCTCTTCTCCGGCAAATCACAAGGCCCAGTGTTATGCACCCAGGTCTTGAGCTCTCCCACATAGAACGTGTGGCCGATATCGACCGTCAGGTTATATGTTTTGCCGATTGGCGCGTAAAGCTCCAAGGACTCGACTTCCGACGAGGTATTTTCTGTCTCTCCGTCGGCCAGCGATTGCAGCAAGTCGCCAGGCTTCAGGTCGATAACGGGGATGAAGTCACGTTTGGCCGGTACGTAAAACGGATGGCTTGGCGTGACCAGCAGTGTTTCGCCTTGCGCGGAGCCATCGTGACGCACGCTTTTGAGTTTGAGGCGGTAAATTGGCTGGTCGCTACGCTGGTGAGTAGCGAGGATCGCAGCCGCAAAGGGCTTGCCGCCTTTTTCCGGTTTGCTCCATACCACGTCGCCGACTTGCAGCGTTTCGATGGCTCGGTCGCCCTCTGGCGTCGATACCATCGTCCCGGCGGCAAAGCAGCAGGGGCCTTTATTTCCTGCGGTTGGGTTACTCACCAGTGGGCCTTTTGACCCCTTCCCATCCGCTACCACAACGGGCGTAGGCTCTTTCGAACCTCTATTTTTCGAAAGTACCCCCGTCAACACCGAGGCCATAAACTGACCGCCGCCGATCAGGTATTTGTCCGTTTCAAACTTTGGATCGAGCGTTGTATCTTCTATCTCATCCGCGATTTCTTTCCCCATGGCTTCGCTGAATTGTTCGGTTTTCTCAAGCAGTGCTTTACCCGGCTCGGTTTCGGAGGCCGCGTTGATGACAGCCAGTTGCACAAGCCCTTTAGGGCCTTGTGCCATAGCAATGACCACGGAAATCGCTTGCTTCTCGTCCTCATGCGCAGCGGCGTACTCATTGATCCCCGAAAATGTCCGTAAGGTATCTTGGGCAAGGCTGAGCTTCTCGACATCGTCATCAGTGACAGAGGTAGGGGCGAGTTCCAAACCCGATGGGCGCTCTGCGTTAGACGAGGGCACCTGAACTTCCTTGCTTATGGCCTCGATCTGCTTCACGTCCACGCCAGCGAGCAGGCCTACCTCAGCCAGCACCCGCTCCTGGAAATTTGGATCCCCCATGGTCTTCATGGCCTGAGCACGCGTCAGACCACCGATGATCAACGCCTCCATAGTCGCTTCGGCGAAATCGACGCCCACCATCGCCGAGGCACCCGCATCCATTTTTCGCCCCAACCCTGCCTCGATCTTGTTGACCGCCGCATTGAAGTCGTTACCGGCTTGCTGGAAGTTCTGCTTGGCAGTTTCGTCGTAACTGCGGAGTTGCTTGGTCCACTCCTTGGCGGTTTCAATCGGCGTAAAGGCTGCCGTCACGGAAGACTTGGTCACGTACAGGTCTGTACGGTGTTCATCATCCCGGGTGATTTCGTAGGCTTTGTCGACGTCGCGGTTCAGACCTTTGGTCGAATCGGCTCCGGTCCCGGCGTCATTGCGCACAACGACGTCGCCCGCCCCCACTGTGGCGCGTACGAGCTGTTGGCGGTCCTTCTCATAGTTCCAGCCTTCGACACTCCAGCCGTTCTTGTCCTTTTCGCCCTTGCCGACCTGACTACTGTCCTGGGCTCCGCCGCCCCCCTTGGAGTAGCTGCCACCGACGTTCAGGTAATAGCCATGTTCCTTGTCCTTGCCAGCGATGTCGCTGAAGCCCAGCGTGCCGGTGTCGAGTTTGAGCTTGCCGGTATCCGAAGCGATAAGCGCCCCGTCGAGCTGGGTGTGGTTTTCGGTACGGATGTCGACCTTGTCCTGCCCGGTGATGCGGGTCTGTTGCTCGACCCATTCGGTCGAGCCAGTGGTCTGGCCATAGCCGACCGAACCACTGACACCCGCGCCCGGCCCCACGGTCACTGTCACGCTGAGGTCGAACTCCTTGCCTTCGACCTTGCCCGTATCAGGCACCGACGAGACATTGAGGTCGCGGCCAACCCGGCCAATGACTTCATTGCCGCGCAGGTCCGCACCGGCAATGTTCGTGTCTTTGCCGCTGGTAAAGCCCAGGCGATTACCTGCGTACAGATAGGCCTGTTGTTGCCGCTGGGCTTCACGCTCCAGGTTGCCTCTGCCCAGATTGACGCTGGCGTAGATGCCGACGCCTTCAGAGCCGACGCTGAGGCCTACCTCACCGCCGCCGCTCTTGCGGGTGTTGTCGCTGCCGCTGTCGTTCTGGGCGGCGCGAATGTTCAGGTTGTTTGCTGCGCGCAGGTCGATATCACGCTGAGCCTTGACCTGGGAGCCAATCAGGTTCAGATCATTGCTCGCCTGCAGGTTGACGTCCCGCGCCGCATCCAGGGAAGTGACCGTCGACGTTTGCTGTTCGCTGTCGCCGCTGGCAATACCATTGCTGCCACCGACGCCAAGCTTGAAGCCGCCGCTGGTTCCACCGTGGATACCGCCCCAACTTTGTCGCTCACGAGTCTCTTCGGCATAGCTGCCTTTGGCGGCATCGAGGGTGACATCGCGTCCCTTGATATTGATATCGCGACCGGAGATCAATTGGCTGCCGCTGATCTGAACATCGTTGTTGGCAGCAATGTTCAGATCGCTGCCTGCGTTCAGCGTCGACGAGCGACGGGTCTGTTCAATGACCTGCTGACTGGTGCTCTGCTTGCTGTTACCGATCTTGGCGTCGAACGTAGGGCCTGAAGCGAATTGGGAAACGCCGTCCACCGCCTTCAACGTACTGGAAGCCTTGCTGACACCATCTTCGCCCTGGCCGGCACCTTTGACGGCATCGCGGGTTCGGCCGTAGTTGTGGTTCATGCTCAGGCTGGCGCCGTTTCGTTCGCTCTCGCGTTGATGCTCGATCAGTTGCATTTCGCGGGCAGCGTCGATCTTGATATTGCGACCGGCCGTCAAGTCGATATCGTTGAACGCCTCAAGGTCTGAGCCAGTCTGAGTGATATCTCGCTTGGCGTTGACGGCCAGGTTTTGACCGGCACTGATCTGGCTGGCGGCAGCGGTTTGCTGTTCCAGCCGGTTTTTCTCTTTGGTACGGTCCACGCCGGCGAAGAAATTGATGCCGTTGGCATCCGAAGACACACCGATCCCGGCTTGTTTGTTCTTTTCCCAGTCCTGCTCGGAACGGCTGTTCTGCGCGGCCAGCACATTTACGTCGCGTCCGGCATTCAAGCTGACGTTGCGCCCGGCATCGATGCCGCTGCCGATCAGGTTGATATCGCGTTCTGCCTGCAGGGTCGCATCGCGATCAGCGGAAACCTGGCTGCCCACGCTGGTACTGCTTTGCGCTTGCCGGCCCGCTTCCTTGGCCGAGGAGATCGAGAGGAAACCACCCGACACCGATAACCCGTTTTTCTTCTTGTACTCCTCACTCCGGCTATAAGCCGTATCGTTGGCCGAGACGAGGTTAATGTCGCCACTGTCCTTGACCAGACCCGCACGCAGTTCCACATCATTGCCAGCAGTGGTCTCACTGGCCCGCACGCGCAAGTCGTTGCCTGCCGCGATCACCACGTCGTTGCCGGCCTCTAGCTCACTGGCTACCTGGGAGGCCGTAGTCTTCAATTCGCTCTTGCCGCTCTTGGACAAGCCGAGGAAACCCGATTTGGTTTTCTTGCTGTAGGAGCCATGCTCCTCGACACCCGATAGCACTGCCACATCCCCCGTGGCACCGACGACCAGGTCATCACCGGCCTTCAACTGACTGCCGATCACGGTGACATTACGACCGCCATCCAGCGTGACACCGCCACCGGCGGCTTGGCTGGTATTGACCGTCAGGTCCTGCCCCGCCTCCACCACGGATGCGATGTTGGTGCTGTGGTAGCTTTCCCGTTGTTCGCTTTTACTGCGGCCAAAGGAGCCTTTGCTTTTCTTCGAGTAGAACTCCGCGGCTTCGTCCGTTGCGGACAACAGGTTGATATCGCGCGTGGCATCGAGGGCAACGTCCTTGGCGCCTTTCATCTGGCTGGCCACCAGGCTCAGGTCTTGGCCCGCCTTGACACTAAGGTCGCCTCCCGACTGGACAAGCGATGACTGCTGGCGGACCAGATCGCTGCTGCTTTTGACTTTTTTGCTTTGGGACGCGCGATGGCTTTCGTTGGCTGCGGACTCGATGGCGATATCGCGCCCGGCTGTCAGCGCCAGGCGGGTCTGGGCGATGACGTTGCTGGCAACGACCCTCAGGTCCTGCCCGGCCGTGACCTTCAGCTCGCGGTCAGCCGTCACGCTGGAACCATTCTGGGTAATGGTCAGGTCCCGGTGTTTGCTGCCCTGCGTATGGCTGTCCACCTGCTTGGCGGAGGTGAGGTTCACATCACGCATCGCCTGCAAGTTCGTGTCGTTGCCACTCTTGAGCACACCACCAACATTGGCGATATCCCGCCCAGCGCCCGCGCTCAGATCATGACTCGCCTCAATCCGCGCCGCGCTGTCGGCAAAATCACGTCGCTCGGTCTTGGAGCCGGTGCTGCTGGCATGGGTGGTGATGGTTCGTTCGTTGGTCAAATCACCGGCCACCGCCACAACACTGACATCCCGTCCAGCAATAACCCCACCCGCCCTATTAGTCAGGTTATTACTCGCCAACGCATCCAGCCGACCACCCGCCTCCATCAGCCCACTGTTGACCAAGCTGTCGCCAGCCGAAGCCCTCAGGTTGCTGGACGCCCGCAAGGTGCCCGCATTGTTCAGGTTTTGACCCGTGATCAGGCTGATGTCGGCGCCCTGAATCAACGCACCATTGGCCCCGAGGCGGTTGTTGGCCTGGGCCAGGTAGAGCACCGGCACCAGCAACTGCTCGTTGTTCACCGTGCGGGTTTCCATCCAGACGATGTCATGGGTCAGGGCCGCGACTTGTTCGGCGGTTAGGCTGACACCCAAGGACAGGTTCAGCGTGTCCTTGCTGGCGATGGCGTTGTTCATCAGGTACTTGAACATGCCGTCGTCGGAGGTCTGGCCGTCGAGGAAGCGCTGGCCGGTGCGGGCGATCACGGCTTGTTGGATCAGGCGTTGTTCGTAGAAGCCGTCACCCAGGCGCTTGGCGGCGATGTCGGGGTCGTAGCCCAGGTTCGTCAGCAGGTAGTCCGAGCTCATGAAGCGGCGCATGTCGGTCAGCGCCGGATTGGTCTCGATCAGGTATTTTTGCGGGTTGGCCTGGAACGAGCGGTCCGGCAGGCCGCGTACTTGGGTCAGGCCTGAGCCTTGGGTCGGCGTGGTCGAGCCTTCGCCGCTCATGCGGAACAGGCCGTTTTGCCCGGTGGGCAAATCAAAACCCGGCAAGGCCAGCGGATCGACCTGTTGCTGGGTCAGGTTCGGGGGTAGCTGCCGATTGACGCTGATGCGGGTCGAGAAGGCGTTGTCGGCCCGGGTGTCGGTGCGCGGGCCGGCACCGACATAGTTGTAGCCGCCACGCACGACGCTGTTGTCGGTGTTACCCGAAGTGCGGACATCGACTGCGCCGCCGGCCTGGATAATCGCGGCGTAGGTCTGGTTATCGGTAGTACTTGCCTGGGTGCGGAACTGCGGGAGCTCACGTTCGGTCATGCCGATGAAGCGGCTCATCGCTGCCTCGAGGCCACCCAGGTCATTGGCGTTGTAGCCTGGGCTCTGCAACCAGTATTTGTTGGTGAAGTCATTGGCGGCGGCGCGCCAGCCACCTGGGCTGCGCGTGCGCTCGGACATGAAGGTGCGCGAGGTTTCGGTCTCGCCGGTCTCGATGCCGATGTTGTCCAGGCTAACGAGGTTGGCGGTCAATGCGCCGCCGACGCCGATGCTGCTGCTCCGGTTGGTCAGAGTGTCGCCCTGGATATCCAGGTTACCGCCGGTGGTGATGCTGGAGGCGGCGCTGGCCGCGGTGACTTCGAACTTGTCGCGCTGAATGATCTGCCAGACGTGGTTCTCCTTGCCACCGCTGCAATCACCGGCGTTGACCCCTTCGATACAGGCCACTTCCCTGATCGAGGCGGTGTAGATGCCCGCGTCGTGGGCGGTCAAGACCTCACGTACGTTGTCGATCGTGCTGGCCGCCAGGCGCATGCTGCCATCGCTCTGCAGCGAGCCGGAGCTGTTGAGGATGCGGCTGGCACGGGTGCCGAGGCCGTCGCGATCGATGCTCAGATCGCCCAGGCTGTAGATATCGGCATAGCGGTTGGTCAGGCTATTGACGCGCAGGCTGGTAGCGCCGCCGCTGAAGATCAAACCGTGCTCGTTGAGCAGGTCGCCAGTCGATACGCCGAGCGCACCGGCACTGCCGAGGGTGCCGTAGTTGTTGATCGTGGCGGCAGTGACGTTCATGTCCGCCGCCGAGGTCAGGCGACCGTAGCTGTTGAGGACGCCATCGACCACGACGGTTGTGCGGCCGCCGCCGGCGATACTGCCGTTTTGCTCCAGATTGATCAGCGCGGCCTTGAGGCCCAGGGCACCAAGACTGCTCAAGCGACCGTTGCTGGCATAGGCGCCGGTCAGTTGCAGGTCGATGGCCCCATCGCTGCCGATCAGGCCGTCGACGCGCCAGTTGCTGCCACGGCCCACCATACTATCGGTACTGAGCAACTGGCCGGTGGCGGTCTGGGTCAACTGGTCGACATCCACGACCAGGTGCCCGGCCTGGATCGCCGTGCTGTTGGTCCAGCGATCAGCCGTCACCGTCAGGTTGCCGTAGGTCACCAACTGCCCGCCCGCCTGGCCCAGGTTGGCCTGGCTGATACCGAATACTCCCAGGCCGGTGTGCAACAGCTTGCCACCCGCGTTCTGAATGCTGCCGGCGTCCAGGCCCACATTTTGGCTGGTGGTTTCCAGGGTGCCGTCGTTGTTATCGAACAGGCCACCGATGTCGAACACGGTGGTGCTGTTCTTGCCCAGGGTGCGCAGTTGGCCCTTCTGGTTGCTCAGTCTCGCGGACAGAATATCCAGGCTGTCCTGGCTTTCGATAATGCCCGCGTTGTTGTTCAGCGCGCCCGAAAGGTCAAAGTCGATGCGACTGGCGCTGACCTGCCCGCCGCCGCTGTTGTCCATGTCCCGACCAATGACCTGGACCTTGCCCGTGGCGTATATCCCACCGTTGCGATTATTGATATCCGCACCCGCGTTGGTGATCACGACATCGCCGGCTTGTGCAGCGATGCGCCCGCCGTCGTTGAACAGCCCAGCCAAGGCTTGGATGCTGAGTCCTTGGGACTGGATCGTGCCGCCCCGACGGTTCACGTCATAGCCGTTTTTCAGCACACCCGTGGCCCGCGCCTCCAGCGCGGCCTTGACGCTGGACAGCACGCCGCCGCGGTTGTCCAGGTTGGTCGCGAAGACTCTCAGCTTGGCGTCCTGGGCGATGATGCTGCCACCCTGGTTATCGATATCACCTGCGACATCCACGGTCACCAGGCCCTTGCCTTGCAACGTGCCCTTGGCGTTGTTCAGGCTGGCGGCATCGAGTTCGAGCGCGCCTTCACGGCTGGCGATCAGGCCCTTTTCAGCGTTTTTCACCGAGTCGCTGGCATTGACCAGCAACTTGCCATTGGCGGCGACAGTACCTTTGTTGCTGTTGTCCAGGCTGGCGGTGCGCACGGTCACAACGCCCTGGCTGGACAATTCACCGCCCTGGTTCTTGATCGCGCCGGTGCTGGTGATGTCGAGGTTTTTACCGGTCATGACCAGGCCGGTCAGGTTGTCCAGGCTGCCGAGGATCAGCGTCGCGCTGTTCAGGCTCGATAATTCACCGGCATTGTTTTCCAGGTGGCCCAGGTTGGCCGTCAGCAGGCCCTGGCTATTGATCAGGCCGCCCTGGCTGTTGAGGACCTGATCGGCGCTCAGGTGCAGTTCGGTGTTGCCGAGGATGCGGCCTTTGTTGCGGTTATCCACCACGTTACCGGTGACGGTGGTCTTGCGCTGGCCACTGAGCGTACCGCCCTGGTTGTTCAGCGCAGCACTGGTCGTGACGTTCAGGTCGCGACTGGCAATAACGGTTTTGCCGCCGTTGTTCAGTTGCTTGGCCGTGAGGGAGACATCGCCCGTGGTATTGCGGCTGTTATCGGCGTTGACGCCGGCTTCGATGATGCCGTTGTTGCTGAGCGTACCGCCGCTGTCCAGGTGAATGCTGTCGCGGGCCACCAGGTTTTTCTGGCTGGTCAGGTCGCCCTGGGTCTTAACGTCCAAGCGGCTACCAGCGTACACCTGGCCACGGGTTTCCAGGCTTTTGGCCGCGATGTCGACAGCACCGGCGGCGGCCGTCTGCGCCAAACTCAAATGCCCATTGGCATCCAGCTGAATATCCCCGCCACTGGCAACCATCTTGCCGTCCAGCTTCACCCCGACTCCGGCCTCGGTACCCACCAGCTTGATCGCCCCGGCGTACATACCACCCAAGGCCGAGGAATCGATGGCCAATTCAGGTTTGGCACTGCCGTCGTCGGCGCGGGCGGTGGCATTCAGGGTGCCTGCGTTGACGTCATTGCGCCCGGCGACGATGGTCAGGTTTTTCGCCTGAATCTCAGCGTTGATCCTGGCGCTGCGGGTGATGATTTCGAAGCGGTCGACGTTGTTCGCGTTCAAGCCCGCGCCTTCGATGGCGACGCTGCCCTGGTCCACCTGATAGCGACCCACTTGGCCGTTTTCGATGATCGGCTTGCCCGTGGTCAGGGTCGCCTTTGGGGTATTGATGAAACCGCAGCCGTTACAGCTGATGCCATAAGGGTTGGCGACGATGACGTGGGCCGACTGCCCTGCCACTTCGGTGTAGCCGCGCAGTTGGCTGGGGTTGCCGCCGTTGACTTCGTTGAGGATGGTGGTGGCGGCCGTGCCCTGGAGGTTCGGGTTGCCGAGGATGATCCCACCCAGTTGCGTGGCCTGGGCCGGGTTGGTGGCGTTGTTGAGGATCACGCCGTTGCTGCCGACGTTGTAGTCCTTGAACTGGTTGTGAGACAGCCCGCTGCCGTTGGGCTTGGCGATGTTGACCACCGGCACGCCGTTGCCGGCCTGGCCGAGGCTGGTGCCCGGGGCGCTGACCACGATGCCGTCGGCCTGGGCCCACATCGGTTGCCAGAACATGACGTTGGCCAGCAGGAACGCCAGGCCACGCTTGGGCATGCCCCAGAAGGCGTCGCGGGTTTTCAGGGCAGCAGAAGGTTGGCGGGCCATGAAGGCGTGTTGGCGGTCGTCCATGATCAGGTCTCGTTACAGCAGCGTTAAATAGATACATCCAAGCGGAAGTAGATCGGCGCTTCGCGCTCGGTCAGGGCATCCGGACGTTCCAGGGAATGGGCGAAGGTGACGCTGGCGTTCAGGTGCTCACCGCGGGCGAACAGCTCCAGCGAGTTGCTCGACATGCGCCCGTGCTCGCTACCGTTGTAGCGATTACCGCGAATCACGCCCTGGTCATAACCGAGGCTGGTGCCATATTCGGCAAACACCGGGCGCAGCCACTCCATGGTCACCGGGCGGCTCCAGCGCAGGTCGTTGCGCCAGTAGCCGCCGCTGTCGCCGGACAGCGTCTGGTCCTTGTAGCCGCGAACCGACGACAGGCCGCCCAGGCTCATGCGCTGGGGGCTGAACAGCACGTCCTCGCTGCGCTGGCCGGTCATCAGGCTGCTGAAGCTGAAGGACTCGCCCCCCAGCATGAAGGGCTGCAAATAGCTGAGGGTCGCGGTGTATTTGCGGTAGCGCGCATCCGGCAACCCCGGCCCCGGCTCATGATCGCCCTGGGCATCGAGGGCACCGATACCTTGTTGCAGGCCCAGGTCGAGGTTGACGAAGGCATTGCCGATCCGCCGGCCATGGTTGATACCGAACTGCGCCTCGCTGATGCGATTGCTGCTTTCGGCGAGCTTGCTGTCTTCGATGAAGTTGTTTGTACGCAGGTACGAAAGGCCGGTGTTGAGTGAGGTCTTGCTCACGGCATCGCGATGGACCACCCGCTCCAGGCGCACCTGATGGTTCTGGCTGTCGCCACTCTGCTTGAAATTGAAGCCGTTGGCCTGGCCCAGCGCCCGGTACTCGCTCTGGCTGTAGGTGTAGCTCAGGTTCCACCAGCCAAACGGCAGGTTGTAATAGAGCATGCCATTGCGTGAGGTTTTCTGATGGTCGCTGACGGCATCGTGGCCGCCGCGCAAGGCCAGTTGGTCAGCCAGGCCCAAGGGGCTGTCCCAATCCAGGGAAGCACCCCATTGCTGCTCGCCGGTGCTTTTCTGCCCATCGTTATGCCGTGACAGGCCGGCGCGCCAGGGTTTCTGCGGGGTGTTGTCGACCCGCACTTCGCTGCCACCGATGTTTTGCCCGGGGGTCAGCGCCATTTGCGCACGGTTGGACGGCAAACGGTTCAGTTGATCGACCATCTGCTCCATCTCCCGCAGGTTGAGCAGATCGCCGGTTTTGCCGGGAAACGCCATCGCCAACTCACGATCCGACAACTGACTGTTCTCGGCACCTTTCAGGCCTTCCAGGCGGCCCTCGACCACCAACACTTGCAGGTGACCGCTGGACAGGTCCTGTTGCGGCAAATAGGCGCGACTGGTGACCAGGCCCTTCTCCAGGTAGTGGTCGGTAATGACCTTGAGCAACTGGTTAAGCTGCGGCACGCCCAGGCACTGGTTGAGGAAAGGTTTGAGCAGGCGTTGACGCTCGCCCTCGGACAACGCATCGGCGCCCTTGAGCTCGATGGTCTTGATCGGGAAGCAACGGGTATCGACTGGTGCGGTGGGCTGGGCCGGCTTCGCGTCCTTGCCGGGCAGGTCCTTGAGTTCTTCCAGGCGCCGACGCTGCTCTTCGAGCAGACGGTCCTGGCGCTCACGAATCAGGTCCGTGTCACCGGGGGTTGGCGCAGCATAAGCAAGTGTTAGCGGAGACAGGCACAGCAAAGCCAGGCACGACCTCGCCCACAGGGCGGGTGAGAACATGTTCGATCCCTCGATACAGAAATGACAGCAAGCTCGTGAGCGGACGAAGAGCCGAATGCCGGCTTACCCCCATGAAACACTCACGTTGCTGATGCGCAAAACCACGCGCACACCAGACCCTGCATATCGCTTTCGGTTCAAGAGAGCGGGAATTTTCCATTCAAAAAAGAGACGCGTCTCACAGGACGCGTCGAAAAACACAACACAAAACGACAGCTCGGATTGCGCAGACGCCTACAGACACTCATCCAGGAAACTCACCACGGTTCCCATGCAAGCCATCCGCTCCTCGATATGGGGCATATGGCTGGAGTGTTCGAACAACGCCCAGCGAATGTCGGGAACATGATCCACATAGGGTTTGACCACCAACGGCGTCGCTTCATCGTATCGGCCTGAAATCAGCAGGGTCGGCACGCTGATCCGAGGCAAGCGATCGGTGATGGACCAGTCCTTCATGCTGCCGATCACATGGAATTCGGTGGGGCCATTCATGGCGTGATAAACGGTAGGATCGGCATCGATCTGGGCAAAGGTACGGGCGACTTCATCGGGCCAGGGCGTGACACGGCAGACATGACGGTCGTAGAAAACCCGAGCGGCCTCAAAATACTCGGTAGACGTCAAGGTTCCAGCCCGCTCGTGCTTGAGCAGTGTTTGCTGCACCTCTATGGGTAGAAGCTGGCGCAAGCGATTGACTTCAAGGAGCCACGTGGACATGTCCGCCGGGGAGTTGGCGACAATCAACACGCGCAAGCCCGCAGGCTGGAGCACCGCATGTTCGCTGGCCAACATGCCGCCCCAGGATTGCCCCAACAGTGCGTAATTGTCGCGAATGCCCAGATGATCCAGCAGGTTCTCCAACTCATCGAGAAAGAGCGCCACGTTCCAGAACGAGGGGTCTTTTTCCGGAAGATGGGTGGAACGCCCATTGCCCAGTTGGTCGTAATGAATCACCGGATAGCCACTGTTGGCAACATCCTTGAAGGCATCGACATAATCGTGTGTACAGCCCGGGCCGCCATGCAGGATCAGCAGCGGCGTACGGCCACTGCTGAAATCGCCAGTGATGCGATACCAGGTCTGATACGGACCAAAAGGCGCAAAGCCTTCGTGCGTTACAGGAAGATCCATTTCGTGCCGCTCCCTAGAAATCCTGTGGAACACGATACCGGGGACTGGACGGCGGAATAACTAGAGAAACAGATAGGTTTTTACCCGATTTCAGCTATCGAGCAACCGATAGTGCACCGCCCTGACCACGGCCTGGACCCGATTCCTGGCGCCGAGCTTGTGCATTGCAGAAGTCAGGTGGAGGGTGATGGTGGCCAAGGAACGATTCAGTTGCCTGGCGATGTCCGCCGCCGTCAACCCTTCAGCGGCTAATCTCAAGCACTCACGCTCGCGTTTGGTCAGGCGAACCGGGCATGCGCGGGCTTCCTTGCCGAGCAGCGGAAAAGCCGCCTCTTGCAGGGCATGGGAAATCAGGCTGAAGTCGCCCAGCGTTTGCCGGACATCCTGCAGGGTGCTCCCCTTCGTATCGGTGCGCAGCCCGGTCAATGTCGCAAAGCCACCTTTGGGCAAATGCATCGGCACCGTCACGCCACAGGTCATGCGCGAATCCTGCAGGTAGCTCACGACCGGTGCATGACTCTGGCCGATGAACGGCTGCAGCACCGTGTCGGCCTCCGGTCGATAGGACCAGACAAAAGGAGATATGGCATTGATTGCCAGATGCTGGACGGGGTCGATCTGGTAATAACCTTCTTCACACCAGAGCGAGTGCCAATCACGGGGGGTATTGCGCAACTTCAGCACAGTCGGGGTGATCAGTGCCCCATCATGATCCAGCGGCACCGGACTGTAGTCGTACACCAAGGCTTCAAAGCCTAACGCCTGGACCATCCCCAGGGTGTTATCCATCTGTTCGTCCAGGCTCCTGCCAGACACAAGACGGGTATTGAAGTCAGACAGCTTGGCCTGCATCCATTCAGCTCCCTTATTAATTTCAATCCTGAAATCGTGCAAGTAGAATGCCACGCCTGAGCGAGGGAATGCCAGAGATCAAACCTATAAGAATTGCTAGCTTATGGGCGCGTAGCTTCCTCGGTAAGGTTTAGCCAACGGGCGCACCTGAGCAGGAGAGCAATGATGTGGCATGAGATCGAGCCAGACCAGCGGTACGACGTGGAAGTCGATGGTCATCGTCTGGTGGCCTATGGCTTTGGCGACGGCGACGACGTGCTGTTGTGCCTCAATGGCGGCCCGGGATTGCCTTGCGATTATCTGCGTGACAGCCATGGCTGGCTCAAGGAAAAGGGCTTGCGGGTCATCGCTTTCGATCAGTTGGGTACCGGCGCCTCGGCCAGGCCTACTGACGAATCCCTGTGGGACATCACCCGCTATGTGGCGGAGGTAGAGACCGTCCGCCAAGCCCTCGACCTGGGCAAGGTGCACCTGCTGGGGCACTCCTGGGGGGGCTGGCTGGCGATCGAGTACGCCATTCATCACCCTCAATCGCTGAAAACCCTGATCCTGGAAAATACCGTCGGCGATATTCCTCATCTGTCCCTGGAGCTGGGGCGTCTACGGGCTGCCCTGGGCAGCGAGACCGTCGCGATGATGCAGCGCCATGAAGCCTTGGGCACCCTGGATCATCCGCAATACCAGGCGGCCATCACCCTGCTCAACTATCGCCATGTCTGCCGCCTGGACGAGTGGCCAGCACCGGTGACACGTTCCCTGGGCGACTGGAACATGGGGCCTTACATGACCATGCAGGGCCCCAACGAATTTCTCTATACCGGCAATCTCAAGGACTGGAATCGCATCGAGCAGATGGCTGGCTTCGAAATGCCTGTGCTGATCACCACCGGTCAACATGATGAACTGACGCCAGCCTGTGCGATGCGCATGAAAATGGCGCTCAAGGATGTACAACTGAATGTGTTCCCCAACAGCAGCCACATGCCGTTCTACGAAGAGCCCCACGCCTACTTCCCGGTCCTGCTGGACTTTCTGCACCGCCATCGGAACTAGCCCATGAACCTGGCGCGCTACCGTTTCATACTGTCGCGCCCGCTACAGCTGTTGCCGGTGCTGTTTGGCATCAGCATGATCACCTTTGTGCTCGTGCGCTCGATCCCCGGGGACCCCGCCAGGGCGCTGCTGGGCTCGCGCAGCACGCCGGAGGCGCTGATCAGGATTCGTGCCCAGTACGGTCTCGACCAGCCCTTGTGGATGCAGTACTTCTACTTTCTCAAGAACCTGCTCAAAGGCGATCTCGGCCAATCGCTGCTCTACAAAGTCGATGCCTTGAAGCTGATCAGTACCCGCATTGAGCCAACCCTGTTCCTGGTACTCGGCAGCGTACTGCTGGCGCTGCTGATTGCCGTGCCACTGGCCACGGTAGCGGCACGCAACAAGAGCGGGTGGCAGGATCATCTGATTCGCCTGTTCACCACGGCAGGGCTCGGCATGCCGGCGTTCTGGCTAGGCATCATGTTGATCCTGCTGCTCAGTGTGCAGTTGGGACTGTTCCCGGTCTCAGGCTATGGACGTACAGGGTGGGACAAACTGCATCACATGGTTTTGCCGTGCCTGACCATTGCCTTGGCACTCTCCGCCGTTCTGGTGCGCAACCTGCGCGCCAGCATGCTCATGGAGCTACAAGCCGACCATGCCACCGCCGCACGGGCCCGGGGCTTGTCCGAGCGGGAGATATTTCGCCGGCATGTGCTGCCCAACTCCCTGGTACCGGCGGTCAACCTGCTGGCGGTAAACATCGGCTGGTTGATCAGCGGCACGGTGGTCATCGAAAGTCTGTTTGCCATTCCCGGCATCGGTCAATTGCTGGTACGCGGCATCTTTACCCGCGACTACATGGTGGTCCAAGGCGTGGCCATGGTGCTGGCCCTCGCCACCGTCACGGTCAATTTCCTCGCCGATGTGCTGACCGTGATGATTGATCCGCGGGTGAACATGCGATGAGCGGCCAGACCCTCAGTCCCACCTGGCGTCTTGCGCTGCGTTTCGGCCTGCGCAACGGTCGCCTGGCCACCGTGCTAGGCCTGGCGATTCTGTTTGGCTGGCTGTTGCTCGCCCTCTTGGCCCCCTGGGTCGCGCCCTTCGATCCGATTGCCCAGAACACCGATATTCGCCTGCTGGGGCCGAGCCTGGCCCATCCGTTCGGCACGGACAATTTCGGCCGCGACGTTCTTTCCCGAGTGATCTGGGGTGCGCGCATTGACTTGCAGATTTCCGTGATCGGAGTGGTTTTCCCGTTCTTGATCGGCACTTGCGTCGGCGCCTTGGCCGGCTATATCGGTGGCCGCTTCGACACGATCTGCATGCGCCTGATCGATATTATCCTGGCCTTCCCCTTCCTGGTGCTGATGTTGGCAATCATGGCCATCCTCGGCCCCGGCCTGGGCAGCTTTTATATTGCGATGGCCCTGGTGGGCTGGGTGTCCTATGCACGGCTGATCCGTTCGCAGATCCTGGTGCTCAAGCAAAGCGATTTCGCCTTGGCGGCCAAAAGCCTGGGCTTCGGCCATGGACGCATTCTGTTTCGGCACCTGTTGCCCAATGCCATGTTCGGTTCGATCGTGTTTTCCATGTCCGACGCGGTGCTGGTACTGCTCAATGGGGCGGCGGTCAGCTATCTCGGCCTGGGGGTCCAGCCACCCACCGCCGAGTGGGGCACGATGGTCGCCGAGGGCCAGAGTTTCATCACCAACGCCTGGTGGATCTGCACCTTCCCGGGACTGGCGATCGTCACCTTGGCCATGGGCTTCAGCCTGCTGGCCGACGGTGTCGCCGAGCACCTCGGAGAACGCCCATGAGCACACCGGTGTTGCACGTCGAGGACCTCAGCGTGATCGCCGGCCACGGTGAGGGCGAAGTCACGCTGGTGGATCGCGTGTCATTTGACTTGGCCGAAGGCGAAATCCTCGGTCTGGTGGGTGAAAGCGGTTCAGGCAAGACGATGGCCTGCCGGGCCTTGATGCGCTTGCTGCCCTCTGCAAACCTGCGGGTCCAGGGCAAGGCCGTGCGCCTTGCCGGCAAGGAGCTGCTGACACTGGATGAAGCCGACATGCGAGGCATACGGGGTCGGCGGCTAGGGATGATTTTTCAGAATCCCGGTAGTCATCTTGACCCGTTGATGCGTATTGGCGAACAGATCGGCGAGGGCATACGCCTGCATCAGGGGGCGTCCAAGCGTGAAGCACGGGCGAAGGCCATTGATGTGTTACGCCAGGTGGGCATTCCCGATCCGCTAACGCGGGTCGACAGTTATCCCCATGAGTTTTCCGGTGGCATGCGTCAACGCGCCATGATCGCCGTGGCATTGGGTTGCAACCCCCAGGTGCTGATCGCCGATGAGCCGACCACCGCCCTGGATGTCACGGTACAGGCACAGATCCTGCGCCTGCTCCTGGATTTGCGCGACCAACGTGGGCTGTCCATCATCATGATCACCCACGACCTGGGGATCGTCGCCCAGACCTGTGATTCCATCGCGGTGATGTACGCCGGCCGGCTCTGCGAACACGGCAACAAGCTTGATCTGCTGGCTCACCCACGACATCCCTATACGGCGGCCCTGATCGACTGCCAACCGGCTACCAGCGCCGGCCATGCCATGCTCAAAACCATCGTCGGCCAGCCGCCTCTGCTGAATGCGCTGCCCACCGGTTGCCGCTTCAATCCTCGCTGCCTTCAACAGGGCAGCCAGTGCACGCGGCTGTTGCCACAGATGCAAGTCACGACAGAAGCACACCGAGTCGCCTGCCATTACCCGCTGCCTGTGGGAGCTTCGTCATGACCCTGTTGCACGTGAAAGATCTGCAGGTGCGCTTCGCCGCCCCCGGCAGTGGTCCGTTCGGAATCAACAGGCAATGGGTGAGCGCCGTCAACGGCGTGTCGCTGAGTCTGGCCGCCGGAGAGGTGCTTGGGTTGGTGGGGGAGTCGGGCAGCGGCAAGAGCACCCTGGGTCGGGCCATCTTGCGCCTCACTGAGGTCAGCGCCGGACAGATCCTGTTCGATGGCGTGGATATGGCTCAAGGCAAGCGGATCGACATCGAGCGACTGCGCCACGAAACCGCGATGATTTTCCAGGATCCTTATACCGCCCTCAATCCACGGATGAGCATTGGCGACACCCTGGCTGAAGTGCTGCGAGTGCGCTGTGCGATTCCTGCATCGCTGATTCGCCAGCGGGTCGATGAACTGCTGAACCTGGTCGGCCTGCGACCGGAGCTGGCCCACCGCAAACCGGGCTCGTTGAGTGGCGGTCAATGCCAACGTGTGGGGATCGCTCGGGCACTGGCCATCGAGCCACGGTTGATCATCGCCGATGAATGCGTGGCCGCGCTGGACGTTTCCATCCAGGGACAGATCATCAACCTGCTGCTGGAGCTGCGACAGCGCATGAACCTGGCGATTCTGTTCATTGCCCACGACCTGGCGATCGTTCGGCGGCTCTGTGATCGGGTCGCCGTGATGTACCTCGGCGAGATCGTCGAGCAAGGCCCCACGGAAGCCGTGTTCAGCAGCCCGCGGCATCCTTATACCGTCGCGCTGATCCAGTCCATTCCACACATCGACCCGACTCGACCGTTGCTGAGCGCCCCCCTGCCTGGCGAGCCACCCAGCCCCCTGAACCTTCCATCCGGCTGCGTTTTTCACCCGCGCTGCCGGTATGCACAACCCATCTGCGCGAAAACGCCGCCCCCCAGCCATGACATCAATGGACATCGTTATAGCTGTGTGCTCGGAGAGCCATTGCTCTAAAAAACATTCATCAATAGGGAGTTTGACCATGCGATCGAAACACTTGAAGTTGCTGACCGCCGCGACGTTGACCGTTTGCACACTGGCGGCCGGTGTCGCCCAGGCAGCAGGCGTGCTGACCATCGGTTGCCGTGAAGAAAGTACGACGTTCGACCCGATCAAAAGCGCGCAGAACCGTGATAACTGGGTGTTCTCCAATGTCTACGACGTATTGGTGCGCGTCGACAACACCGGCACCAAGCTGGTACCGGGGTTGGCCGAAAGCTGGCAGGTTTCCGACGATGGCATGACCTATACCTTCAAGCTACGTTCGGCCAAGTTCTCCGACGGCTCAGCGATTACCGCCAGCGATGCAGCGTTCAGTCTGTTGCGCATCCGCGACAACAAAGGGTCGCTGTGGAGCGACTCCTACAAGATTATCGACAAGGCCCAGGCAACCGACCCGCAGACACTGGTGGTGACACTCACGAGCCCTTCAGTGCCCTTCCTCGCGCAGTTGGCGTTGCCCAACGTCTCCATCCTGTCGCAAAAGGCCATGGAGAAAATGGGTGAAGAAGCCTATGCCCAGGACCCCGTTGCTTCTGGCGCCTTTATCGTCAAGGAGTGGCTACGCGGTGATCGCGTGGTGCTGGAGAAGAACCCCCACTTCTGGCAGGCCGACAAGGTGAGCCTGGATGGCGTGGAATGGATCTCCATCCCGGATGACAATACGCGGATGTTGAAGGTACAGGCCGGTGAACTGGATTCGGCGATCTTCGTGCCCTTCTCCCGCGTCGAAACCCTGAAGAAAGATCCCAACCTGATCGTACACATGGATCCCTCCACCCGTGAGGATCATCTGCTGATCAACCATGAGCACGGCCTGCTGGGCAAGCCAGAAGTACGTCAGGCCCTGGACCTTGCGATCAACAAAAAATCCCTGGTCGATACCGTGACCTTCGGCCATGGCCAGGTGGCTTATTCCTACATTCCTAAAGGAGCGCTTTATCACAATGCCGATAATCTGCAGCGCCCGTACGACCCGGAAAAAGCCAAAAAAATGCTGGCCGATGCAGGCGCCTCAGGCCTGAAGCTCAACTATGTGGTCAATGCGGGCAATGAAGCTGACGAGCAGATCGCCGTGCTGGTCCAGCAACAGCTCGCAGCAGTCGGCGTGACAGCCACCTTGCAGAAAGTCGACCCAACCCAGAGTTGGCAGATGCTGATCGACGGCGACTACGATCTGTCCGTGATGTACTGGACCAACGACATCCTCGACCCGGACCAGAAGACCACCTTCGTGCTGGGACATGACACCAACATGAATTACATGACCCGCTACAAGAACGACAAGGTCAAGGATCTGGTCGCGGCCGCGCGGGTAGAAGTGGACCCGACCAAGCGCAAGCAGATGTATACCGACCTTCAGGCAATCGCCAAGCAGGACGTCAACTGGATCGATCTCTACTACAGCCCGTACATCAATATTTCGCGCAAGAACATCGAGCACTTCCAACAAAACCCACTGGGACGCTTCTCTCTTGAGGAAACAGTGAAGCGCTAGCGAGTAGTGGCTTTCATCCGAGTCGGATAGGGTCCGTGGCAACGCCTTGATCACGAATCGAGGCTTGCCACTTGATGGCCGAGCAACATCGGCCGCTCCCCGGTCACCTCACACAGCAGCGCTGTGACGGCGTTCCCTTCAACCGTGCCATGGTCTTGCAGAAAGCCCGCCACGGCGCTGACCGCCGGCCAGTAACGGTGCACCAGGCAACTGCAACGAGCGATGGCCTGGGCTTGGGCGTCGAGCAGCTTGCGCGGTGGCAGCAGGCTGATCAGCTCCTGCCCCCGGTCCAGGTCACCCCGGCCGCTGCCCCTGAACAGCCGGTCGGACCTGCGGTGCCGGTAGACCGCTTCGGCCACAGGCCCGGCGAAGCAATGGAGCAGGTCACGCTCGATGGCATCGATCATCGAGGGCAGGTATTCAGCGATCCCCGGCGCGTCGAAGGCCGGGCGCGAAACAAGGTAGTCGGCTTCGACCAACCCTTCTGCGTATTGCGGGTTGCCGTGCAGGTCGAACAGCGGCCCCGCCCAGGCTTCGACCTTGGTACGCACGGTGATGCGCTTTATCGGTAGGCCATTCCACCAAAAGGCCAGGGCATGACCCGCTTCGTGGAAGGCCGTGCTGCGCGGGCATTTGTTCATGATGGGGTCCGTCACGGCAGGCGCCGTTCATATCATCTGCCTCCCCCTCGGGCGCCGATAAAAGATTGTCCCTATCGACCGTTAATACTGCGCCTATTAGCTATCTGCCAAAGGAGGACTAGCCTGAATTCAGGCTGGTGCAATCCGGCCCGTGAAACCTGACAAGAGATACGAAGCGTTCAGAAACGTACTGGGCTTGCCGTGGGCCACCGTACTGGCAATTAGATGTTGCCGCGTAGCCAAACATGATCAGTTGAGCGAACTGTGAGCCCTGCGCCCTGTGTCATTTATTTCGCCTGTCGCTATTCGAAGCCCGCCGGGCTGGATAGCTGGATGAATACGACCAAAGGTAGCTTCTCATGGCAAACGAATCGAAATGCCCGTTCAATCACGCCGCTGGCGGTGGCACGACGAACCGCGACTGGTGGCCGAACCAACTGAATCTGAAGATCCTGCACCAGCACTCCTCGCTGTCCGACCCAATGGGCGAGGACTTCAACTATGCCGAAGCGTTCAAGCGCCTGGACTTCCAGGCCTTGAAACAAGACCTGAATGCGCTGATGACCGACTCGCAAGACTGGTGGCCGGCGGACTTCGGCCACTATGGGCCGCTCTTTGTCCGCATGGCCTGGCACAGTGCAGGCACCTACCGCACCGGTGATGGGCGCGGTGGGGCGGGTTCCGGCCAGCAGCGGTTTGCACCGCTCAACAGTTGGCCCGACAACGTCAGCCTCGACAAGGCGCGTCGGCTGCTGTGGCCGATCAAGCAGAAGTATGGTCGCAACATCTCCTGGGCCGACCTGATCGTCCTTACCGGCAACGTCGCGCTGGAGTCCATGGGCTTCAAGACCTTCGGCTTTTCCGGTGGTCGCGCCGATGTCTGGGAACCGGATGAAGACGTCTACTGGGGTTCCGAAAACAAATGGCTGGGGGGCGATGTTCGCTACGGCAAGCCCGACAAAGCCGCCATGCAGGATCCCGGCGAAGGCCAATTGGTGGCCGAACCTGGCAACGAAGAAAGCCGCACTGACGAAGGACGTAACCTGGAGAACCCACTGGCCGCCGTGCAGATGGGGCTGATCTACGTCAACCCGGAAGGCCCCGAGGGCCAGCCGGACCCGGTCGCCGCCGGGCTGGATATTCGCGAAACCTTCGCCCGCATGGCGATGGACGACGAAGAAACCGTGGCACTGATTGCCGGCGGCCACGCCTTCGGCAAGACCCACGGCGCCGGGCCTGCGGACAATGTCGGCGCCGAGCCCGAAGCCGCTGGCCTGGAGCTGCAAGGCCTGGGCTGGAAGAGCACCTTCGGCACCGGCAAGGGGCCCGATACCATCACCAGTGGCCTGGAAGTCACCTGGACCACCACGCCCACTCGCTGGAGCAACAATTACCTGGAAAACCTGTTCGGCTTCGAATGGGAACTGACCAAGAGCCCGGCAGGCGCGCATCAATGGACACCGAAAAACGGCGCCGGCGCGGGCATCATCCCCGATGCCCATGACCCGGCCAAACGGCGTAATCCAACGATGCTGACCACCGACCTGGCCCTGCGCTTCGACCCGATCTACGAAAAAATCTCCCGGCGTTTCCTGGAAAACCCGGAGCAGTTGTCCGACGCCTTTGCCCGTGCCTGGTTCAAGCTGATCCACCGCGACATGGGCCCGCTCTCACGCTACCTCGGCCCGGAACTGCCCAACGAAGAACTGTTGTGGCAGGACCCTATCCCGGCGGTCGACCATCCGCTGGTCAACGACAGCGACATCGCCACCCTCAAAGCCAAGCTGCTGGCCTCGGGCCTCACGGTTTCACAACTGGTGTCCACGGCGTGGGCCGCGGCTTCCACCTTCCGTGGTTCCGACAAACGCGGCGGTGCCAACGGTGGCCGCCTGCGCCTGGCCCCGCAGAAGGATTGGCCAGCCAACCAGCCAGAACAACTGGCCCAAGTGCTGGCGACCCTGGAAAGGGTTCGGAGCGAGTTCAACGCCGCCCAAGCCGACGGCAAGAAAATCTCCCTGGCGGACCTGATCGTGCTGGCCGGCAGCGCCGGTATTGAACAGGCCGCGAAAAATGCCGGGCTCAGCGTGACGGTACCCTTCACGCCAGGACGCATGGACGCGAGCCAGGAGCAGACCGACGTCGAGTCGTTCGGTTTTCTCGAACCCATTGCCGATGGTTTCCGCAACTACCTCAAGGGCCGGTACCGCGTGTCCGCCGAGGCGCTGCTGATCGACAAGGCACAACTGCTGACCCTCACTGCCCCGCAAATGACGGCACTGATTGGCGGCCTGCGAGTGCTGGATACCAACGTCGGCCACACTGCCCACGGTGTCTTTACCCAACGGCCAGGGACGTTGAGCAACGACTTTTTCGTCAACCTGCTCGACATGGGCGTGGAATGGAAAGCCCTTTCCGACACCCAGGAAACCTTCGAAGCTCGCGACCGCAAGACCGGCCAGGTCAAATGGACCGGCACTCGCGTTGACCTGGTCTTCGGCTCCAACGCGCAGCTGCGGGCCCTGGCCGAAGTCTATGCCAGCCCGGATGCCCAGGAGCAGTTCGTCAAGGACTTCATCGCGGCGTGGGTCAAGGTGATGAACCTGGATCGGTTCGATCTGCGGTGAGAGGCGTCCAAACCCATGAGGTCGTGCAGGGAAGCGACCTCATGAACTTTTCTTCACCCCACGCCTGCCTGTGATTGGGTAAAGTCCCCTCGCTCATTCAAGAAACTAAGGTTTTAGCCCGCGCTCCCAGCGGGCTTTTTTTTGCCTGGCGTTCAGGCTGACGAAGCGCGTTGCCCAACGCAGGCTGCTCCAAGGCCGCTCGCCCATAAAACAGCAACGCCATCAGCCAACAACTCAACCAGACGAAAATCCCCGCCCAGAACGTGTGGGACATGTAGTGCCACCCCTGCAGGACCCGGGTCGTGCCGTAGACAAACCCCAGGGCCAGCGCCCCATACATCAAGGCTTTCGAATGACGCCAGCGATAGCGGCGGGCGACGAAATACAGCGCCAGCATCGTGAAGCCGCCGGACGCATGGCCGCCGGGCCAGCAACGACCGTCACCGGCGACGTTCAGCAGGTCGAAATTCTGGAACCATTCCTTGTGCTCGATCTTGCCGGCGTACTGGGTGGTTTCCACTGGGCAGTACACGCTGGTGTGGCCCTTGAGGTAATGGATCACCCCGGTGCTGAGGGAAAAGGCGAAGACCACGTAGAGAAAGTCGCGACGGTGCTTGTGGGCAAAACGCAGTGGCTTGCTCAGTCGGGTCTTATCCAGCAGGCGAAGCAGCCCAGGGTGTTTTTCCGGTTTGAAGATCGGCCAGAAAAACGCCAACAACGCCCCTACTATGGCCGCCTCGCCGGTCCAGTTCGGGATGACCCTCGCCCACTTGTGGGTGATTTGCTCGAACAGCCGCACGTGCTCTAACGGAAAGACCTGATGCAGCGGATCGTAGAAAAGATCGCTGATGGCGATGTCGATGCGGGTCAGGTCGAACAGCAGGAACACCACAGCGGCACAGACCAGAGGAACTCCGAGGTTGAGGCCGTAGAAACGGGCGCGAGCAGACGTCAGCATGAGCGGTCCTAATCGTGGGAAAAGTTACTGAAACGCCACCGAGTGCCAGTCAGAGGCCTCGATAAACCCAAGCAAGCGTGGCGCTTGGGGCTGGGCGGTGGAAACGAACAGCGAAGCGCCATAGCCGAACGCCGAAGTCGGGCGCTGGAGCGCGGTTTCCATGGCCTGCATGCATTCGCTATGGGTGACCAGAATCAGGTTGCGCCCCACCACCTTGTGGGCCAGGGCATTACGCAGCAGGTCATGCCGGCAATTGATCAGCCAATCGTCACCGGTGCCCACCTTGTTGAACATGTACCCCGCCGTCTGGGCCGCACGCACCAGCGGGCTGTTGTAGAGGTCGACGTTGTCCAGGCCCAGTTGCTCGAACCGGGCACCGAGGCCCACCGCAACGGCACGGGCGCGGTCCGTGATGCCCTCGCGGTCATTCAGGCACGCGGCCTTGGAGTGGTCGCAGCGCTCGACATGGCGCACCAGCACGATCATCTCGCCCTTGGCCCAGCCATCGGCCAAGCCACGGGCACCGGCGATATTGCCATGGGCCAGGTCCGGCACCGCTGCCGGGCTCAGCAGCCAGAAGGTCAACGGGATCACCAGCAGCGCCGAAGCCAGCACGACCAGGGTATTTTGGTAACGGGCAAACCAGCGCGTATCGATCGAGCGCGTCAGGCCGAAAAGGCTCAGTCTCAGTTCCACATCAAGCCGCCCCGACGGCATCCACCCAGTCATTCGAAGGCGCGACAGTAGAGAGGCCGACGTAGGCAGGCAGTGAAACCGATGTGAAAAAAAGCTTCAGATCCAGGCCCCCCCGCCGATACAGCCCTGCTACATGCTCTTGCTGGCTCTTAAAAACAACAATCTTCCAGCCAATCGATGATCAAGCAGCACAACGTTCCTGGAGGAATTTGATGAATAGCTGGTTTGGCAACATTAGCGTCAACATGAAATTGGGCCTGGGCTTCGGCCTGGTGCTGGTCCTGACCTGCCTGCTGGCCCTGACCAGTTGGACCAGCCTGGGCGGTCTGATCCAGCGCAGCAACTGGATGAGCGACATCACTCAGCTCAACGCCAGCCTGACCAAACTGCGCGTCAGCCGCCTGCAATACATGCTGACCAATGGCGACGAAACCGCCGCACAAAATGTGCAGACCACCCTCGATGGTTTCGTGGCACAACAAAACGCCCTGCTCAGCAGTTTCAAGAGCCCGGCAAACGTCAAGCTGCTCAAGGAGCAGAGCGCGGTCATCGGTGCCTATCAGGTGTCCCTGAACAAAATGCGCAGCGCCTATCGCGCCGGGAACAGCGCCCGCGATGTCATGGGCGCGAACGCCGACGTCGCCTACAAACTGATCGAGGACCTCGACGCCGACGTGCGGCAAATGGCCCTCAGCGATGAACGTTTCACCCAGTTCCAGGCCATCACCGAGGCCAAACAGGCCTTCATGCTGGCCCGCTATGAAGTGCGCGGCTACACCGCCAACAGCAACGCCGACACCGAACGCAAGGCCATCGCCCAACTGGACGCCGCCATCGCGTCGCTCAAGCCCTTGAATGAACATTTCTCCAGCAGCCGCCAGGATGAACTGCGCCAGCTGGAAAACGCCCTGACCCAGTACCGCAGCGCCGTGCAGGCCTTCAAGCTGGCCACCGCCGATGTGGTCCAGGCCCGCAAGGAAATGACCGACCAGGGCGCGACCATCGTGGCCTTGAGCGAGCAGCTGTACCAGATCCAACTCGACCGCCGCGACGCTGAAAGCGCCGAGGCCCGCACCCTGCAACTGATCAGCACCTTGCTGGCGTTGCTGATGGGCGTCATTGCCGCCGTGATCATCACGCGCCAGATCACCGGCCCGCTGCGCGAAACCCTGGCCGTGGTCGAACGCATTGCCAGTGGCGACCTGTCGCAGAATGTCATCGTCACCCGCCGTGACGAACTGGGCGTGCTGCAACAAGGCATCGCACGCATGGGCGTGACCCTGCGCGACCTGATCAGCGGCATCCGCGATGGCGTGACCCAGATCGCCAGCGCCGCCGAAGAATTGTCCGCCGTGACCGAGCAGACCAGCGCCGGGGTCAACAGCCAGAAAGTCGAGACCGACCAGGTCGCCACTGCCATGCACGAGATGACCGCCACGGTCCAGGAGGTCGCGCGCAACGCCGAAGAGGCCTCCCAGGCAGCCGCCGCCGCGGATGGCGAGGCCCGCGCCGGCGACCAGGTGGTCAGCGAAGCCATCGCCCAGATCGAACGCCTGGCCAGCGAGGTGGTGCGTTCCACCGACGCCATGACTGTGCTGCAACAGGAAAGCGACAAGATCGGCAGCGTCATGGACGTGATCAAGGCCGTGGCCGAGCAGACCAACCTGTTGGCCCTCAACGCCGCCATCGAAGCGGCCCGCGCCGGTGAAGCCGGGCGTGGTTTCGCCGTGGTGGCCGACGAAGTCCGTGGCCTGGCCCAGCGCACACAGAAATCCACCGAGGAAATCGAAGGCCTGGTGGCCGGCCTGCAGAACGGTACCCAGCAAGTGGCCGCCGTGATGAACAACAGCCGCAGCCTCACCGACAGCAGCGTGGCCCTGACACGCAAGGCTGGGGAGTCCCTGGGAAACATCACCCGCACGGTGTCGAACATCCAGTCGATGAACCAGCAGATCGCCGCCGCTGCCGAGCAGCAAAGCGCCGTGGCCGAGGAGATCAGCCGCAGCATCATCAACGTGCGCGACGTCTCCGAACAGACCGCCGCCGCCAGCGAAGAAACCGCCGCTTCCAGCGTGGAACTGGCGCGGCTGGGTAGTCAATTGCAGATGATGGTGAGCCACTTCAGGGTTTGATCATGGACAACGCCCGGTTCCGATGGGATACGGGCGTTATGGATGAAGCCCCTTCAAGTGTTCCAGGGGTTGATGACTTCAACCCCTGAGCACTCAAAGTCTCGGGTATTGCGAGTTGCAATCAGCGCCCCATGAGTACGGCAAATAGCGGCAATCTGTGCATCAGCCATGCCGGCCGTCCTCCCCTTCGCCTCGCATGACGCAACGAGGGTCGCGTACTCAACCGCCGCATGGGCATCGAAAGGCAGGATCCTGCCAGCAAAATCCTCTTCGAACATTGCCATTGCATGGGCTTCAAGCTTTTGCTTGCGCTTGCCGGAAGGCAGCCGGGCGACACCATGAAGAATTTCCGCCACGGTGACAGCGCAAATGACCAGTTCCATTGCAGGCTGCAAATCAACCCAGGCCAGGACACTGGCGTTCGGCTCTGCACGCATGAACTCTGAAATCACGTTGGTATCGAGCACTATCATTCAGATAAATCCGCCGCATTGGCCCTTTCGTCACGCGCAGGCAGATCCAGCTCCACACCGCCCAGGGCACTGAATCTGTTTCGGATACGACTCCCCAATCCACCTTCAGGGCTCACTCTTGCCAAGGCACGCCCTAAAATCAGCCGGGCCTCTTCCTCCATGGAGTGGCCGTTATGGGCTGCCGCGATACGCAGTTGTTCCTTTATCTGATCGTCCAGGTTTCGAATAGTGAGGCTGGCCATAAAACACCTGCAATCAATGAAATCATTGATTGCAAGCTAGTTTAAAGCGCTCAACTTGTCCAGCGGCCACTCACCCGCCCCCGGGGCCACCGTAATTAAAAACCGCCCCACGCATCGCCCTTTCGTACACATCTTCCCCTGACGTCCTACCGTTTTTTTTTGCGCGCTCCTGTACGGTTTTCTCCCGAAACGCACATTCCGTTCGAACAGGAGATAGACCCCACATGGACGTTAGCAACGACTCGCTGCTACACAGGCTCGTCGCCTTCCCTGCCGGCAAGTACACTGCAAAAACCAAATTCAGAACAGCTCTGCAGCGCATGGGTGTGACGTCGGTGTTCGACATCGTGCGCATGGACAAAACGCAGTTCACCCTCGAACTCGCCCAACACAGCGACGTGGATGCAGGACGGGTGTACGACAGCGCTGTGAGTTATGCCGGACAAATCAGCCGCCTGTATCAGGAGCACCGCGTATCCCCCAAGAAGGACACCCAGCCAAGTTTCCGGCACAGCCTGGATTCGGATTCAACGTCAGCGTCCGCCGGTTATCAGGCACTCTTCGAAGAAAACTGGGATCAGTTCTGTGACGAAGGCGACATCGCCGCCATCGACTCACCGGTGGCGTATCTGCGCGCCCTGTACCTGTTCGCCCGGCAATTGGAGCAGCTACCAGCCCCTGCACAAGCGGCCAGGATCACCCTGGAGGAGCGGCGCCCGGACCTCGGCAAGCTGATGCTCGATCGACAGAGCGCCTTCGCCACGCGCCCGATGCTCGACATCATCAACGACACCCTGCGCAGCAACATCGCGGCGCACCTGGCCAGTACCGGCAGGGACGAGACCGTCCAGCAGGTGCTGGCCAGCGAACACTACCCCTTCTCGCTGCCCTATGACCTGCATCACCACCAATGTCTGCTTGGCTTGGGCGCAGGCAAACCCGCGCTGGGCGAGCTGAACTATCGGATCAGCCTGCAATTGCCATTTTCACGAGGCCCTTCGGCGTACGGGCGCGTCACGACGTCTCATGTCGATGCCCAAAAGCTGTTGTCCGGTCTCAGCCCGGAACAACAGAACCTGCTGCTCGCGCCAAGCGCTTCAAGCGCCAGGCCTGACGCGCTGAAGAAAAGCTATGGCACCCAGGACATCACACGCCTGGGTCAGCTCGATTTTTTCCAGGAACGCACCGGGCTGACGACGGACCAGGTGGAACAACTCCTGGCGCAAGGCCGCTACAGCCCTCGCAGCTCGATCAACAGCCCGGACGCCACGCAGAGCGTTTATGGCGCCAGCTATATCAACGGGTCGGAGCGGGCGGACGCCCTGCGCATCGAAACCCAAGGGGCGTCGCGCGTCTTCCTGCACTATTCCGATGAACGTTTCGATCGTCTCCAGCGCATGATCCGCCTGCATCGCTGGACCGGTATCCCCGTGGCCGAACTGGACACACTGATCATCAACGCCCTGCGATCCGAGGGAAGCGACACACTCAGCGCCAACACGTTGCGCACCCTTGGCGTCTACCGGTACCTGAACCAACGTCATGGCATCGCACCTGAAGAGTTTGCTTCTTTGCTGCACGACATGCCGGTTGAAGCCTGCGGGGAACGAGTCCCGTTGTTCGATCAGGTGTTCAATCGCACTCGCTTGCTTGAAAACCCCGTGTGGCAATACCCCAAGAAGCCACTGGCCGTCACCGACCAGCAAACCTTCAGCTACTTGAGTGCCGGCCTCGGATTGCCCATGACCCAGGACGCGTTGCTGCTGCTTGCGCAACGAAGCGAGCAATACCTGCCGGGACTGGAACACGACCTGCCTACGGTTTCATCCCTCTACCGCCAGGCCCGCATCGCCCGGATGCTGGGCCTATCGCCGCTGGAGTGCACCGAGCTGGCCCGGCTACTGGGAGGGGACGATTACGGCAAGGCGCTGGTGACCGGGCGACTGTCTCCCCCGGCATCCTCGGCACCCGACATTCTCGACGTGCTGATGGCCTTGGATTGGGCCGTCGACTGGCTCAGGCAAAACGGGCTCGATGTGCTGCAGTGGTGTCGTCTGTTCGCTGAACCAGAAGCGGGCTTGCCACTGAACCAGAACCAGGAACAACGCCTGGCGAGACTTCGAGAGGACACCGAGCACGTCCCTCAGCACCTGGTTGAAACCCTCCTGCATGACATGGCCGACCTTTCCAGCGAGCTCGTTCCCCAGGTGATGCAAATGGCCGGTACCGATGCCGAGGCGCTTGTCGCGGCCATCAAGGCTGCCCCGGGCATCATGCCGCAGGCGCTGGCAAAGGTACTTCGTACCGCCGAGGCTTGCCAACACCTGCACCTGAGCAGCAGCACGCTGAACGCCTTGATGGAAAACCCGACATGGCTGGCCTCGAACGCTTCCAGAGCCCTCACGCCGCAGACGCTGTATCTGCTCGAGCGTTTCAGTCATTGCGCCCGTCACCAGGCGCAGTCCGAAGAAAACCTGCTGCACTACCTGCACGTCGCCAACCAGGACGACCAACAGGCGGAAAAAGAAGCCAACAGCCTGCTGGCCGGCCTCCTGAACTGGAACAGCGAAGAAGTGCAACGCCTCACGGCGCAATTGGAACCACGACGCGCGACGTCAATGGAAGCGCTGGACTGGGTCATCCGCTGCCAGGCGTGCTGCGTCAGCACAGGGTTGTCGGCAGAGCAACTGCTCAAGGCAACCGCACTGAATACCCACAGCCCTGTTTCGGATTGGAAAACCGTCGGCGAAGCGCTGATCGCGGCCCGCCATTGACCACCCTACTTCAATATTCAAGGATCGAATATGACCGTTGCCCTGAAAAAGCAGCTCGATGAAAGCCTGCGCGATGCCCTGCTGGCGCTTTACCTGAACAAGGTCGCGCCCGACCAGGCCACGACGAAAACACGCCAGTTCAAGACAGCCCGGGACCTCTACGAATACTGGCTGCTCGACGTACTGGTAAGCCAGGACGTGCCCACCACGCCCGTGGCCTGCGCCATTGCCAGCCTGCAGCAGTACATCAACCGCATCCTGATGAACCTGGAGCCCGGTTACGACCCGGCCAGTATCGGCGCCGAGCGTCAGAAAACATGGCGCGATGAGATGCACCAGTACCCCACCTGGGCCGCCCATCAAAAATTGCTGTACTTCCCCGCGACTTATCTCGACCCCGCCCTGAGGGCTGATAAAAGCGAGAATTTCCGTCAACTGGAAAACGAGCTCAGCCAGAACCAGATTCAACCCGATGCCGTTCAAACGGCGGTCATGGCCTACCTGACCCGCTTCGAAGAAGTCGCCAACCTGAACATTCTCAACGGCTACATCGACGGCTCGGACTTTGCCAACAGTACCTATTACTTCATCGCCAAATCCCGCTCCGAAAACAGCTACTTCTGGCGCTCGTTGAACATGGCCCAGCGACCACTCGACAGCACGCCACCGCCACCACCGGCCATCGCGCCCAAGCGGGACCAGCCGGATCCGTTCGCCTGGTCGGACTGGGAAAAAGCCGATGTACCCATTCCGGAAAATGCGGCCGAGCACTCGATTCGGCCGGTCTGGTTCAACAATCGGCTGTTCGTGACCTGGGCCGAATGCATCCACCAGGATCCCTCCGCTTCAAGCAACGCCCCTTCGCAGGCCAACACCACACCATCGGGCAAGATTCACCCACTCTTGCGCTTGAGCTATTGCTTCAAGAAACAGGACGGCAACTGGAGCACTCCGCGGGTGGCGTTGCAAGGCTATTGCGAGGATGAGGTGCTTGGCAGCAAGGACGTGAACGCGATCAAGGCATTGATACGCACCGTTGCGGTACAGCACAGCAATGGTTCGCAAGACGTCCTGTTTCTGGCCCTGTATGGTTATGAATCCCGGCCTGCGTCGGGCGTCACCAGCGACAACAACCTCGTCTTCAGCAGAACGACTTGCATCGACAAGCACCTCAGCCTTGAACCGGTTCGCTCAGCGGACTCTGCCACCGAGAAAGCATTCTTGGACGCTGCCGTCCAACGCATCCAAGCCAAAACCTCCACAGACCTCGAACTCGCAGAAGCCGCCCCGCCCAGCGACATGGCCTCTGGCATGTCGGATTTCGAAAGCGCCTATCGCGATCGGATCAAGCTGCGCTACACCAGGCACGGATCCAGGCTCACACTGCACATGACGGCAAACATCGGCATTACCGGCGTAGGATTCATAAGTCACCTGCCGCGTAACACAATGCAGTTGAGGGTGCATAACACCTCCACCGCTGTACCTCACCTTCATTTCACTTTGGTATTCCCTGCTCAAAGCCTGCCGCAAACCCCCTACATGAGGCTCAATGGAGGTTCGAGATTTTATCTCATCAACCCCCCGGTCCCTCTCGACCGAAGCTTCACGCTGTCCTTCAGGCACACGCTTGACGCACTGAGAGACAGTGAACGCTCGCCCACCGTCACGCTATCCCGCGAGACCAACCTTGAAGGTAAATTCATTTCCACGGATGCCGTAAGGCGAATGCTCGAGGCGAGCCGGCGTGAGAATACAAGCTCCTCCACCACCGCATCGGAAACCATTACCCTGCAAGCGGCGCACGCCAAACCTTTTGACGTGGGGCCCCTCGCCGTTCTCCGCGATGAACCGCTGAACAAGCAATATGTCGTCTTCCGGCAACCACCCACCTTAGCGGACCGGCCCCTGACCTACGACGACCTGACCGTCGTGGCCGAGTCCATACCCGCGGAGCACCTGGCGCAGTCCTTCGATTTCGAGTGGCCCGGTAACGATCCCGGTCACGACGGCACCACCCTTCTTCTCGGGGTAGCGTTCGTCCATCCCCTCGAACCGGCAACGAAGCTCTATTCCGTCCTCAAGGCTATTACGCTGAAACTCCCTTTAAAGCCTCAGCAACCTCCGACCATTACCCACGTCACGACATCCGGCCTGGGAACCACCCAATTCATCGACTTCGCCAAGTCCGCTATCAAGAACAGTGACGGCAAAAACCGATTGCGCCCGCCCATCCGGTTGAACACCGCATTCGCCGCCGAACTGATCCGCCGCACTGAAAACAGTCTGGATGAACTGTTCGACTGGACGGCACAACACCTGCAGGAACCCTCGATGCCCAGTGACTTGACCAGCGTCATGGATTTCCATGGCGCCTATGGTCGTTACTTCACCGAGTTGTTCCTCTATCTACCCTGGCTGGTCGCCCATCGCTTGAACGCCGAGCATCGGTATGAGGAAGCTGAACACTGGCTCAACTATGTCTTCGACCCGGGTCGCAAGAAGACCGAATGCTGGAGAAGCGTCCCTTTGCTCGACGGTGACATGCCTTCGTATTCCCACCAGGCCCCCCACGATCCCCATCAGATTGCCCGCAGTCATCCCGTGCACTTTCGCAAGGCCCTGTACTTCCTGTACCTCGACATCCTGATCAACCGAGGCGATGCCGCGTACCGCGAGATGACCCCTGACGGGCTCAGCGAGGCAAAGCTGTGGTACGTGCGGGTGCTGGACCTGCTGGGGCCACGCCCGGTCGTCCAACCGGCCGATCCCTGGACTGCCATCAGCTTGAAAGCGCTGAGCGACACCGCCGATGACAGTCTGCGCACCTTCGAATACGCCGTGACCGGCTTGACCGACAATCACACACTGGCCCTTCGCGAAGGCAGCTCGCGGCTGACCCTGCCGGCGATCGACAGCCCGTACTTGCATTTGCCGTTCAATCCGCAACTGCTCAGGTGCTGGGACCTGGCTGAAAGTCGCCTGTACAACCTGCGACATAACCTCGACATGGCCGGCAAGCCGCTGCACTTGCCGATCATCGCGGCGCCACTGGACCCGCGCACCCTCTCTAGCGCCAATGCCCTGAGTCTCTCTGACAGCCCGTCGACAGGCCTGCCGAGCGTCACCATCCCCCACTATCGTTTCACCGTCATGCACCGCCATGCCCAGAACGCCGTGGAGAGCCTCAGCCAATTCGGCACCCTGCTGCTGTCGCTGATCGAGCGCAAGGAACAGGCCCAGTTGCAAGAGCTGCAACAACAGCAAGCCTGGAACCTGGCGAAAATTTCCGTCGACCTGCAGCGCCAGGCCTTGAATATCGAGCGCCAAAGCCGCCAGGCGCTGCTGGCCAGCAAGGCTATTGTCCAGGGCCGTGCCAGCCATTACAAAAAACTGCTGGAGGACAACCTGAGTGACTCCGAGAAAAATGCAGGTTCCCTCTACGTAGCCAGCGCAGCTTCAGAGCTCGCGGCAATGACCTGTCAGATCGCGGCAGGCGGACTGATGACGCTGCCCAACGTCTTTGGCTTCAGCAACGGTGGCAGCCGGTGGGAAGGACCAATGCTCGCGGCCTCCGCCGCGGCCCATAGCGCCGCTATCATCAGCCGCACCGCGGCGGACCAGTACGACCGCCTGGCATCGTTCAATCGACGTAGACAGGAATGGATCCAGGCGTACGATCAGTCACAACTGGAACTGGCCCAGATCGACGCACAACTGGCGCAATTCACCGAGCAGCAAACCGCCACTCGCCTGCAACTGCGGCTGGCCGAATCGACCCAGGGCCAAGCCAAGGCCCACTACGACTTCCTCAGTAAACGCTTTACCAAGGCGCAACTGTATCAATGGCTCAACAGCCAGTTGGCCGCGCTGTATCGCCAGGCCTACGACGCGACATTGAGCCTGTGCCTGGCGGCCGAAGCCTGTTGGCAGTATGAGATCGCCGACTTCGATACGCGCTTCATTCAACCTGGCGCCTGGCATGCGACCTATCGCGGGCTTGGGGCGGGCGAACTGCTGAAGCTCAACCTGCTGAAAATGCACGCCGGGTACCTGCAACGTCACGAGCGGGAGCTGGAGATCCGCAAGACAATATCGTTGCGACAACTCAAGGGCAAAACCGCTGCCAGCTCTCTCAACAAGGACTGGGCGCAATTGCACGCCGACCTGAAACAGGGCGGATGCGAATTCGAGCTGACCCATCAATTGTTCGAAGACGACTACAAGGACCAGCGACATTACCTACGACGCATCAAAACCATCAGCGTGACCTTGCCCACCGTGGTCGGGCCTTATGAAAACATTCGAGCCACGCTGACCCAGACCGCCAGCACGGTGTTCCTGTCGCCGGACGATCAAGGCCGGGCCATGGAAAGCTGGCGCGCCAACCAGCAGATCGCCCTTTCGACGGGTGTCGATGACAACGGTCTGTTCACCCTGAACTTCAACGATGATCGCTACCTGCCGTTCGAATACACCGGTGCGATTTCCAAGTGGCAGTTGACCTTCCCGAACCCCGAGGCCCAAAAAGACCTGTTGGCGTCGCTGACCGACGTCATCGTGCACGTGAGCTATACCGCCAGGGTCGGTGGAGGTGTGCAATGAATGAACACGCCCCGCTGCCTGTCACTGCACCGTCCCTGCCCAAGGGGGGCGGTACCATTCAAAGCATCGGCAAAGGATCGAGCCCCGTCGGCGCCCACGGTACGGCCTCCTATGAGATTGCCCTGCCCATTTCGCCAGGGCGTGGCTTTGCGCCGCCCTTGACCCTGAGCTATCTCAGCTCGCTCGGCAACGGGGTGTTCGGCATCGGCTGGGGGCTGTCATTGCCCAGCGTGACGCGACGCACCAGCAAGGGTGTACCGGCGTACACCGAGGATGACGAGATCGTCGGCCCCAGCGGGGTGGCATGGCTACCCGAGCGTGATCCACAAGACGTCATCGCCACCACCCACATCGACCACTACAACGATCTGGACCTGGGCACGCGCTATACCGTCACTCAATACTTTCCCAGGGTCGAAAGCCACTTCGACCGAATCGAGCATTGGTCCTCGCAAGACGATAAAGCCGGTTTCTGGCTGGTACACAGTGCCGACGGCAGCCTCCACCTGTTTGGCAAGCACCCGTCAGCACGGCGCGCCGATCCCCAGGACACGAGCCGTATCGGCGAATGGCTGCTGGAGGAGAGCCTGAACGCCCACGGTGAGCACATCCTCTACCAATACAAGACAGACACCACGGCCCAACGCTATCTGAGCCAGGTCAGCTATGGCAATTTCAAGGCTGACCCACACCTATACGGGTGGACAGCGGATCGGCTCGCGAACGTGCAATGGCACTTCGAATTGGTGTTCGACTACGGCGAACGAACCACCGCCTACACAGAAAAACCCTCGTATGAGGGGCAGCAGTGGCAAGCCCGAAGCGATGCTTTTTCCAGTTTCGCCTACGGTTTTGAGTTGCGCACCGAACGGCTGTGTCGCCAGGTCCTGATGTATCACCGTTTCCCCGAGGAGTTGGGCACGGCCCCCATCCTCGTGCGGCGCCTGCTATTGGATTACCGCCAGACACCCCTGGGTTACCAACACTTGAGCGCCGCCCATGACCAAGCGTTCGGCGAAGGTGAAGCGGCCGAAAGCCGACCGCCTCTCGAATTCAGCTACAGCGCCTTCCAGCTTGCGCCTGAACCCCGCGCCTGGCGGCGCTTCCAGGACATGCCAGGGCTCAACGACGGCCATGCCTATCAACTGGTGGACCTGTACGGCGAAGGCCTGCCGGGGGTGCTCCATCGAACCGACAACGGCTGGCATTACCGCGAGCCCGTGCGGGCCAATACCAAAGGCAACGACGTGACCTACGGGCCCTGGCGAACGCTGCCCCACATCCCGGCGACCGACACGGCCACACCGGTGCACCAGGCCCTGAGCGACCTCACGGGTGATGGTCGTTTGGATTGGCTCGTCGCCCAGCCGCAAGTGAGCGGCTTTTTCGCCCTCGATGCCGAACGAAGCTGGTCGGGCTTCGCCACGTTCAATGCACTTGCGCCAGAGTTTTTCAGCCCCCAAGGGCAGTTGGCCGACCTGATGGGTGCCGGGCTCGGCGACCTGGCTGTGATCGGCCCGCGCAGTGTTCGCCTGTACGCCAACCAGCGGAAGCACGGCTTTTCGCCTCCCGTGGAAGTCCCTCGCGAGGAAAACGAAGACGCCCTGCCCTTATTCAGCGCCTCAGCCGGTGAACTGGTGGCCTTCAGCGATGTACTGGGCAGCGGCCAGCAGCACCTGGTGCGCATTCGTCACAACGAAGTGAAGTGCTGGCCCAACCTCGGCCGTGGGCGTTTCGGCAACGCCAGGGTGCTGGACTTCCCCGGGCTGGCCTACGACAGCTTCGACGCCGCGCGTATCCGCCTGGCGGACCTGGATGGCTCCGGCGCTGTGGACCTGATCTATCTGCAAGCGGACCAGGCCCTGATTTTCATGAACCGCTGCGGCCATGGTTTCAGCCCCGCGGTCGCCCTGCCCTGGCCGGAAGGCCTGCGCTACGATCCTCTGTGCCAGGTCAGCATCGCCGACCTGCAAGGGCTCGGTTGTTCCAGCCTGATCCTGAGCGCACCGCACATGACACCGCGGCATTGGCGCTACGACTTCGTCAGCGCCAAACCGTACCTGCTCACCGGCATCCACAACAACATGGGCGCCGACCAGCGCATCCACTACCGCAGCTCGGCCCAGGAATGGCTGGATGAAAAACTGCAGCGGATGACGGACGGCAAGCCCCTCACCTGTCGCTTGCCCTTGGCCCTGCACCTGGTTTGCGCTCAGACCCAAGTGGATGAAATAACCGGCAATCGACTGACCCAGGCATTCTCCTATCGCCAGGGTTACTACGACGGCATCGAACGTGAGTTTCGGGGCTTTGGCCTGTTGCTGCAAACCGACACTGAAGCGAGCCCCGGCGACACAGACGTCCAGGCCTTCACCGCCACATGCCTGAAAAAGACCTGGTTTCATACCGGGCGAAGGGTGAACCTGCCACGCAATGGCTACAGCCGCGCAGACAAGCAAGCCGTGCCACTGGGCAAGACCTTGCTGTGCCACCGGCCACCAGAGTCGTTGCAGGATCGCATCATTGCCTCGCCAGATGCGGCGACTGAACTGGAAATGTCCCGCGCCCTGTGTGGCCGGGTATTGCGCAGCGAGGTCTTCGGCATCGACAGACCGTTGAAAACCACCCGTCTGTATTCGGTGGAGGAAAACCGTTATGGGCTGCGCCTGCTGCAAGCGCCTGACAGCGTTCGCCGGCAGGCCCGAATGTTGCCCCTGCTGCTGGAGTCCATCCGCTACCAGTACGAAGGCATTGTCGATGACCCGCAATGCCGGCACACCCTGAACCTGCAACACGACCGGTACGGCGCACTGACCCACAGCGTGGACATCCACTACGCCCGACGAAAAACCGCCAGCGATACACCACCGTTCAGCGACGCCGACCCGCAACAGTGGTGGCGCGATGCGCATGACCCGGCGCAGCAGCTCTACTACCTGAACGAAACCCGTGCCGAATTCATCCACTTGCAGGCGCCCCAGCAATGGCGACTCGGCCTGCCTTATCGCCAGCGCACCCAAGCGTTGCAACGGCCCAAGCGCCCTGAAGACGAGGGGTTGAGCCCACGGGACCTGTCGTTCGAAACGCTCAGCGAACTCACGAAACAAACCGCCTGGAAAACCCAAGGCGTGCTGACCAGCTTATCCGTGCAGCGCTACAGACACGCGTCGAGCGCAGCGACCCTGCCGGACGGCGTCGCGGATTTTCAGGCCCTGGTCGACCATCTGGAAAGCGCCGAACTGGATGAAAACGCCCTGGGCGCCTTCCAATTACTACCACAGGACAGCCGCCCCAAAGGAAAACTATTGGAGCGAATGGGTTATCACCGAATGAGCGATTTTCTTCTCGACACCTCGCCGGAGAAAAAACTCTGGTCCGTCAAAAGCGCTTTCACCACCTACGCGCCATTGGCGGGTTTCTACAAAACCAGAAGCGTACAACCGAGCGAAAGCCAAGGCGTGTACGAGATAGGCCATGACCCATACGCTTGTGTTGTCACCACCTTCAAACTGCCCGACGGCTGCACCACCCAGGCGTTCTACGATTACCGTTCACTCCAGCCCCTGCGCATCATCGACCCCAACGGTAACGTACAAGAAGGCCTGTTCGATGCGTTCGGCCAAGTATCGGCGACCTCTTTCCATGGTGACGAGCATCACACACCCGTGGGTTTCAAGCCGCTCGCACAGTTCAAACGGCCACCGTTCAGCAGCCCCGCGGCCGCCATCAGCCAAAGTGGGGACGCTCTGCAAGACGCCGCCATGACCCTCTATTACGCGCCCTTCAGTTGGATGGGGCGTGTATCGAAGGTTGCCCGGGCGGACAGCGACTGGCTGGCACGTTGCGTGGGTAACGGCGACCTGCTGCCCAGCGGCCATATCCGCGCATCGGCCCGAGCCCGCCTGGCGGAGCTTCAGACCTACTCCGCCGACGATCTCAAGCTGAAAAACGAAATCGAAGCCGCGCCCCGTGAACCGATACACATCGCCACGCTGGTGGCCGACCGCTACCCGGATGACCCCCGAAGACAAATCCGCATCGCCGTCAGTGGCTTCGATGGTTTCGGGCGCCCCCTGCAAAGCAAGCAACTCGTCGAACCGGGCCAGGCTTACGTCGTCGACGCCAAGGGCGACCTGACGCTGACGGACAAAAAGCCCAAGGAGCAGATCGCAGCCAGGCGCTGGCGTGTCAGCGAACGGGTGGAATACAACAGCAAGGGCCTGGCGGTGCGTATCTACCGCCCATATTTCGCCGACCGGCACAGCCACATCAACGATGCGTCCTTGCGCCAGTCCGGGCATTTCGACCAACACTTCTACGACCCACTCGGACGCCCCAGCCACGTGTTGCTCGCCAGGCAAAATGGCCTCGCCTATCTGCGCCGGCATACACGCCATCCCTGGTACACCGTGGACGAGGACGAGAATGACACGCTGCAGGAAGTCCTGTCCGAACACGCCACCACGGCCGGAGGTGGCGCATGAACCCACGCCTTCATCACAAGACGCCCACGATCAACGCTCTCGACGGCCGTGGCCTGCCCGTGCGGCAAATCGCTTACTACCGCCGCGACGCCCAGGCCCCCTCCCAGGCGCGCATTGCCCAGCAAGACTATGACGCGGCGGGACGAGCGGTGGCGCAGCGTGATCCTCGACTGTTTGCCATGGCCACCGGCGGGGCAAACCTGCGGACGGTCTTCAGTTTGTCCGGCAAGACACTGTTGCTCGACAGTATCGATGCCGGGTGGCGCGTGTACCTGCCTGGCGATGCCGGGCAGCTATCGCACTGCTGGGATCAGCGAGGCACCTATTGGCGAACCACCTACGACACGCAACTGCGCATGACGGCTGTCCATGAGCAAGCGGCAGGCGACGTGTCGCGCAGGGTCGAATGCCGGCACTACGGCGACAGTTCGCCGGAGTCCGCGGTGCATAACCGCTGCGGTGCGCTGACCCGTCACGATGACAGCGCCGGCACCCTACTGATCCACGGCTATGGGCTTTGCGCCAAACCTCTCAGCCAGACCCGGCACCTGCTGGCCACCGCCGAACGCCTGGACTGGCCAGCGCAGGAGATAGACCGCGATCGCTTGCTGGAACAGGGGAACGGCTACACCACGAGCTGGCGCTACGACGCCCTCGCCGAACTCATCCAGCAGACCGATGCCGCCCAGCACCAGCAGCGCTACTCGTTCGATGTCGCCGGTCAGCTCAAGTCCGTGGGCCTGCAGATAAGCAACACGGCGACCGAAAAAGTCATCATGAGCGATCTGGTCTATAACGCGTCCGGCCAGATCGAGTCCCAGACGGCCGGCAACGGGGTCGTCAGTCGCGCCGTGTACGATCCGGCCAACGGTAGACTGACCAAACTGCTCACGTCGCGGGCGGCCAGCACCTTGCAGGACCTGCGCTACACCTACGACCCGGTGGGCAACGTGACGCACCTCGAGGACAAGGCCCAACCGGTGCAGTTCGGCAATAACCAGCGGGTCGAAGCCGCCAGCACGTTCGCCTACGACAGCCTTTACCAATTGATCAGTGCGACGGGCCGCGAGGCCGCCGGATTGACCAGCCCCCCGGACCTTCCAGCCCTCGGCAAAACACCCATCGACCCCAGTCAGCTGTTCAACTTCACCGAACATTACGAGTACGACGCCGGCGGCAATCTGATTGAGTTGCGCCATCGTCGCGACGGCAACCACTACACCCGGACCCTGAACGTGGCCGCCGCGAGCAATCGCCTGCGCGCCTGGAACAAAGGCCAATCGACGCCCGACGTGGCAGTGGACTTCGATGCCAACGGCAACCAGCAAACGCTTGCCCCGGGCCAGGCGCTGACATGGAACCTGCGCAACCAGCTCGACGGCGTGGTGTTGGTGCGGCGTGAAAACGCTGCCGATGACATCGAGCGCTATCGCTACGACAGCGGCGGCCAACGGGTACGCAAGCTCCAGACAACCCTGGGCGCAACACGGGTTCACACTCGGGAAGTCCGTTATCTCCCGGGCCTCGAAATTCGCACGCGCGATAATGAACGCCTGGAAGTCATCACCCTGCAAGCCGGTCGCTACAACGTGCGCTACCTGCACTGGACCGAAGGCCGACCGTCCGGTATCGCCGCCAACCAGATTCGCTATGGCCTTGGTGACCACCTGGGCTCCAGCTCACTGGAACTCGACGACCAGGGCGGCCTGATCAGCCAGGAAAGCTACCTGCCCTACGGCGCAACCGCTTGGCAGGCCTCCCGCTCGGCCGTGGAAGCCGACTACCGGACCCTTCGCTACTCCGGCAAGGAACGCGATGCCAGTGGCCTGTATTACTACGGGCAGCGGTACTACGCGCCGTGGCTGCAACGCTGGATCAGTCCCGACCCGGCAGGGGCGGTCGATGGCTTGAACCTATATGGCATGGTGGGAAACAACCCCCTCAGGTTTGTCGACCGCCAAGGGTGGATGAAGGAGGATTTCATCCAATGGATGAAAGAGGATGGCCACGCCCGTTCCCTGAAAATGATGCAGCCGCCACCGACGAAACAGGCTAAAAAACGTGCCGGGACTCATCAGGACGGCCCTCCAGACCCCGACGCCAGCCCCAGTTTCAGCAAAACCAAACGCAAGGAGCTGGTCGTTCACTCCCATGGCTTAGTCGAGGGCTTGGGTGTGGGCCTCAACGAGTTCTACAACCTCACCGGGCCCAAATCCGGCCCGGAGGAATACCGCGGCGTAGACAAGGCCTATGACGGTACCGCCCAAAGCGAAAGTTTCTACCTGAACTTCGGAAGCTACAGGATCGGCAATACCCACGATTACCTGGCCGACCTGGCCGAACGATACAGCGCGACGAAAAACGATCCGATCCATAAAATCGAACTGGATCTTGACGAGTTAAAGAGCGAGCCGACGCTGAGCAGGACCGTCGAGGACGTCCATGAACTGCAGCCATACACCCAGAACCTCATCGCCACGCACATCGAGAAATCCGGCAACATCATTCCCATACGCACCGGGGGGCCAGGGGCTCATGGAGAAGTCCGCCTGATCAACTCGGTCGTTGCGCTCTACCCGGGTCAAGCTGAAATGAAGCTGTCGAACACGCAACTGTTCACCCACAAGATAACCGGCGTGGACGAACCGAAACCTTTCATTGCCTGTTTCAATTGCAGCGGCATTATCCCGGAAAGCGTCAGTATCCAGACGGGGCGCCACGCTATGGACTATGCGAAATACAACGAGCATGTCTTGGGTATCAATCGTGCTCCGCGCCCTGGTCTCAGTTCCTGATTGCACCTGGCCAACTCAAACCCGCTCGGATCCTGCCAGGCCTGGGGGATCCGAGCGGGGGCGCCTCTCAGACAGTGATCGCATTGGTAAACACCAACCGGTTCCCAAACGGATCGACCACCGTCATGTCCTGGCTCCCCCAGGGCATGGCCTGGATCTGGGGGTGGGCGTAGCGATGCGCCTTGTCCTGCAATTGCTGTTGGAACGCTTCCAGCTCATCGGTCTCGATCCGCAGGGCCGAGCCCGGCGTGCAATCGCCATGGTGCTCGCTCAGGTGCAACACGCAGTCGCCACGGGAGACCTGCAAGTACAACGGGAAGTTATCACCGAAGCGATGTTGCCAGTCGACGGTAAAGCCCAGGAAGTCGACATAAAACGCCAACGCCTTGGTTTCATCGAAGATCCGCAGGATCGGGGTGGTTTTACCGAAGCTCATGGGTTGCTCCCTGGCTGAAAAGACCCAGTTTAGTGGGTTGACCCCAATGCTTCGGCCTTGGGTCCGGCTTCTTTAGTGTCGCAGTGCCATTATTGTGACGCCAATTTACCCAACATCAGCCGCTTACACGCCATTCGCTGGACCAAACCCCTGGCGCAGATCGCCCTCCCGCGCCAGGAATCGCCCTTCCCGGCGCCCGTTTGCCTGCCCTTCGTGGTAGCTCAAGACACCATTGACCCAAACGCCATCAATCCCTTCGGCAGCCCGTTGCGGCTGGTTGAAATCGGCTACGTCGCGAATGGTGTGTGGGTTGAACAGCACCAGGTCCGCCCAATGGCCTTCACGGATTTCACCACGGTCCTTCAAGCCGAAGCGCGCCGCCGACAGACCGGTCATCTTGTGCACGGCGGTGTGCAACGCAAACAGCCCGACGTCACGACTGAAATGGCCCAGCACTCGTGGGAATGCGCCCCACAAGCGCGGATGGGGAAACGGGTCTTCGGGCAATCCGTCGGAGCCGACCATGGACAGCGGATGGGCGAGGATTCGGCGGACGTCGCCCTCATCCATGCCGTAGTACACCGCACCGGCCGGTTGCAGGCGCCGCGCCGCCTCCAACAGCGACACCTCCCAGTCGCTGGCGATGTCGGTCAGCTCGCGCCCGCCCATTGACGGGTGGGGTGTCGACCAGGTGATGGTGATGCGATGGGCATCGGTCACTTGCTTGAGATCCAGGGTCGAGGAACTGGCCGCGTAGGGATAGCAGTCGCAACCGACCGGATGGGTTTTCGCCGCGTTCTCCAAGGCCGCGAGTACCTGCGGGCTGCGTCCCCAGTTACCGGCCCCGGCACACTTGAGGTGGGAAATGATCACCGGGCTCTGCGCATGACGGCCGATCTGGAACGCCTCGTCCATGGCCTCGAGCACCGGCTCGAACTCGCTGCGCAGGTGGGTGGTGTAGACCGCGCCAAAGGCCTTCAACTCTTCGGTCAATTGCATGACTTCGTCGGTGGACGCCGAAAATGCGTTGGCATAGGCCAGGCCGGTGGACAAACCCAGTGCACCGGCCTCCAGGCTTTCACGCAATTGCCGACGCATGGCAGTGATTTCTCCCAGCGAGGCAGTGCGCAACAAATCATCCATGTGATTGCTGCGCAACGCCGTATGCCCGACCAACGCGGCCACATTGACCGCCGGTTTCGCCGCCTCTACCGCCCCCCGATAATCCCCGAAGCGTGGGTAGGCGAAGGCCTGGGCCGTGCCGAGCAGGTTCATCGGGTCCGGCGGATCGCCCCGCAGGCTCACCGGCGAAGCGCTGATACCACAGTTGCCGACGATCACCGTGGTCACGCCCTGGCTGAGCTTGGGCAGCATCTGCGGTTGGCGAATCACCACCGTGTCGTCGTGGGTGTGCACATCGATGAACCCCGGCGCCAGCACACGGCCGGCGGCGTCGATGTCTTCAAGCGTCCGGGCATCGCTCAGGTCGCCGATGCGTTCGATGCGCCCGGCGCGAATGCCGACGTCGGCGTGGTAACCGGGGCTGTCGCTGCCGTCGATGACCAGCGCATTGCGGATAAGCGTGTCGTACAGCATGTCAGTCTCCCAGCGGCAAGTGATCGTCGCCGCCGCGGTAATCGTCCAGGGCGAGTTTGACTCGCCGCAGGCGCTCTTGATTGTCTTCGGGATGGGCCAGCGCCAGCTCGGTGGCGAGCACGTCGATGGCCAGCAGCATGCCGTAGCGCGCCGCCGTGGGTTTGTAGATGAACGAGGTTTCGGCGCCTTGCAGGGGCAGCACGCAGTCGGCCAGTTGAGCCAGTGGCGAGTCGGCGCGGGTGACGGCCAGGATCGCCGCGCCGTAGCTGCGGGCCAATTCAACGGCACTCAACAGCTCCGGCGTGATACCGGTCAGTGAACAGGCGATGACCAGATGCTGGTCGCTCAGCGAAGTGGCAGTGATGCGCATCATCACCGGGTCGCGACAGGCGGCAATCGGGTAGCCGAAACGCACCAGCCGCACCTGCAACTCCTCGCCGCACAGTGCCGACCAGCCACCGAGGCCGAACGCATGGATCATCCGTGCCTTGCCGATCATCCGCACGGCATCGCCGAACCGCGACTCTTCGAACGCCGACAGATGCTGGCGCAGAGTCGCTTCGATATCGCCGACGATCTGTCCATAAAATGCCGATTGCTCCGGCGCCCCGGCGGGGTCGAGGAAACGGCTGCCGACACCGCTGGCCTGGGCCAGTTGCAGGCGCAAGTCCCGCAGGTCGCGGCAACCGACGGTACGGGCGAAACGCGACAAGGTAGCGCTGCTGACTTCCGCCCGTTGGGCCAGTTCATCGAGGCTGGCGGAGGCGGCGAAGCCGACGTCTTCGAGCATCAGCCGGGCGACTCTTCCTTCGCCGGCGCTGAAGGAGTCCTGGCGGGAACGGATCTGGTAGAGAATGTCCATGGCGGCTCCTGTTAGGGTGCGTTGCGCTCAAAGCAAGCGCGAAAGCCCGAGGGTCAAGGCGAACGCGACCACGGAAATCAGTGTTTCGAGCACCGTCCAGGTCTTGAAGGTTTGCGTGACGGTCATATTGAAGTATTCCTTGATCAGCCAGAAACCGCCGTCGTTGACGTGGGAAAAGATAACCGACCCGGCCCCAGTCGCCAGCACCAGCAGCTCGGGATGGGGATAACCCAGGCCAATCGCCACGGGCGCGACGATGCCCGAGGCCGTGGTCATCGCCACCGTGGCCGATCCGGTGGCAACGCGCATCAGTGCGGCGAACAGCCAACCCATCACCAGCGGTGACAACTGGAACTCCTGGGCCAGGCCGACAATCTGTTGCGTGACCCCGGCGTCCACCAGGATCCGGTTCAAACCACCGCCGGCACCCACCAGCAAGGTGATGCTGGCGGTCGGTGCCAGGCATTCGTTGGTGAACTTGAGGATCGATTCACGGTTGAAGCCCTGGGCCAGGCCGAGGGTCCAGAAGCTCAGGATGGTCGCCAGCAACAAGGCGATCACCGAGTTGCCGATGAACAGCAGGAACTGGTTGAAACCGCTGCCCGGCGTGGAGATCAGGTTGGCCCAGCCGCCGATCAACATCAGGATCACCGGCAGCAGAATGGTCCCCAGGGTCACGCCGAAACCCGGCAGCCTGGCGCGCGGCTCGCGGTCGAGGAATTGTCGCTCCAGCGGGTTCTCGGCCGGTAGTTCGATGCGCGGCACGATAAATTTGGCGTACAGCGGGCCGGCGATGATCGCGGTGGGAATGCCGATCAGGATCGCGTACAGCAAGGTCTGGCCCACCGAGGCCTGGAACGCCTGCACTGCCAGCATCGCTGCCGGATGGGGCGGCACCAGGGCATGGACCACCGAAAGCCCGGCGACCATCGGCAGCCCCACCATCAGGATCGACACGCCCACCCGCCGGGCGATGGTGAAGGCGATGGGCACCAACAGCACAAAGCCGACTTCGAAGAACAACGGCAAGCCCACCAGGAAGGCAATGCACACCATCGCCCAGTGAGCGTTGCGCTCGCCGAAGCGTTCGATCAGGGTCTGCGCCATCCGCTCCGCCCCGCCGGACTCGGCCATCATCTTGCCGAGCATCGTGCCCAAGGCCACCACCAGCGCAATGTGCCCCAGCGTCTTGCCGACACCCGCCTCGTACGCCCCCACCACACCCGACGGCGGCATCCCGGCCAGCAACGCCAGGCCAATGGAGACCAGAGTAATCACGATGAACGGATTGAGCCGGTAGCGGGCGATCAGGACGATCAGCGCAATGATGGCGATGGCCGCGTAGACCAGTAGCCAATAACCGAAAGCAGGGGCCATGCGTTACTCCTCGAATGGGGTCACGTCGATGTGTTGTGAAACTCATAAATCATTTCGACGAGGAATCTTCAAACCCACTGAAAGTAATTTTCGCCCACAGGCAAGAAATGTCGCTGACGGACATCGCGATGCAGCCGCTATGAAAATCCCGCGCCGGACTTTCATGCACCACCATTCTCTTGTGGCGAGGGGATTTATCCCCGTTGGGCTGCGCAGCAGCCCCAAACCAGGCAACTCAGTGTGCCAGCAAGATTGAGCCTAATGCCTTAGGGCTACGGTGCAGCCCGAGGGGATTTATCCCCTCACCACAGACGGCTGGCCGCCCCACACTCAATTCCGTACCATCCGCACCTGTTTTTGCACCACTCCCCGGCAGCCGACGCTCCAACGGCGCCCAGTCAGGTAAATCATGAAATCAGCCCGTCTTCGCGCCGACACCCTCGCCGGCCTCACCACCTCTTTCGCCTTGCTCCCCGAGTGCATCGCCTTCGCCCTGGTGGCCCACCTCAACCCGCTGATGGGGTTGTACGGTGCGTTCATCCTCTGCACGCTGACCGCGTTGTTCGGCGGTCGCCCCGGGATGGTGTCGGGGGCGGCGGGGTCCATGGCGGTGGTGATCATCGCGCTGGTGGTGCAGCACGGCGTGCAGTACCTGTTGGCGACCGTGCTGCTGGGCGGGCTGATCATGACGGCGTTCGGGTTGTTGCGCCTGGGCAAACTGGTGCGCATGGTGCCGCACCCGGTGATGCTCGGCTTCGTCAACGGCCTGGCGATCGTCATTGCCCTGGCCCAACTGGAACACTTCAAGAATGGCGAGGCTTGGCTGAGCGGCCCGCCGCTGTACCTGATGGCCGGCTTGGTGGCGCTGACCATGGCCATCGTCTACCTGCTGCCGCGCCTGACCCGCAGCGTGCCGCCGGCGCTGGTGGCCATCCTCGGTGTTGGCCTGGCGGTGGACCTGCTCGGCCTGCCGACCCGAACGCTGGGCGACATGGCTCACATCGCTGGCGGCTTGCCGACCTTTGCCCTGCCGGACATTCCCTGGAACCTGCAGACCCTGCAAATCGTCGTACCCTATGCGGTGATCATGGCGATGGTCGGTTTGCTGGAAACCTTGCTGACGCTGAACCTGACCGATGAAATCACCGAGAGCCGCGGTTATCCGGACCGTGAGTGCGTGGCGTTGGGCGCGGCCAACATGGCCTCCGGCTTGCTCGGCGGCATGGGCGGTTGCGCCATGATCGGCCAGACGATGATCAACCTCAGCTCGGGCGGACGCGGACGGTTATCGGGCGTGGTGGCCGGAGTGATGGTGTTGCTGTTCGTGTTGTTCCTGTCGCCGCTGATCGAGCGCATCCCGCTGGCGGCACTGGTGGGGGTGATGTTCGTGGTGTCCCAGCAGACATTCGCCTGGGCCTCGTTGCGGGTGGTCAACAAAGTGCCGGCCAACGATGTGCTGGTCATCATCGCGGTGACGGTGATCACGGTGTTCACCGACCTGGCCGTGGCCGTGCTCTGCGGGATCATCATCGCGGCGCTCAACTTCGCCTGGCAACAAGCCCGGGAGCTGTACGCCGACACCCACGAGGAGGCCGACGGCAGCAAGCTTTATCGCTTGCACGGCACGCTGTTCTTCGCCTCGTCGACGCCGTTCCTCAACCAGTTCGACCCGGCCAACGACCCGGCCCTGGTGACCCTCGATTGCCGTCACTTGCGCTTCGTCGACTACTCGGCCGTCGCCGCACTCAAGACCCTGCGCGAGCGCTACAGCAAAGCGGGCAAGCACCTGCGGGTGTTTCACCTGTCCGAGCATTGCAAACAAATGCTCAAGCGCGCAGGCGTGCAGCACGACTGAAAAGTATCAGGCCCGCATGGGACCTTGTGGGAGCGGGCTTGCTCGCGAAAGCGGCGTGTCAGGTAGCCTTTTTATCGACTGACACACCGCCTTCGCGAGCAAGCCCGCTCCCACAGGTCCTATGTTTTACGGATGGCTTTGAGGGTACTCACACCATCTCATCAAGAATCCACTCCACCACCGACGTCCTCTTCGGCATCCAGCCCAGCAGTTCACGGGCGTTCGTGCCTCGCACACGGCTGTTGGAACCCAAGCCATAGTTGGCCATTTCGTAGCCCCATTCGGCCTCGGCTTCGGCCAGCGGCCAATCTTGCGGCTCGCCCAGCTTCAGCGCTCGGGCCATGGCAGTGGTCATGTCGATGAACGAGGCCTCGCCGCTCTCAACGAAATAGAACGTGCCGGGCACGTTACGGGTCAGGGCCAGTTTGTACAGCTCGACCACGTCTTCGATGTGCACATTGGACCAGATGTTCTGCCCCGGTCCCACATGCCGCACCACCCCACTTTTACGCGCCTGCTTGAGCAGGCGAGGCAACTGCACGCTGTCACGCTTGACCCCCAGGCTGTGGCCGTAGATCAAGGTGTTGCAGATCACCGCCGAGTTCACGCCTTGCTGGGCGGCGTCCAGGACAAGATTGTCGATGGCGACACGGGCCGCTTTGTCGACAGTGGGTGGCGGCAGATGACCTTCCCGGTAGATGTCATCGCTGTGACGACCACCGGAAGCATCGCCGACAATGCTCGAACCGCTGGTGTGCAGCAGCACTTTGTTCGAGCCTTCGAGCCCCTTGATCAGGGCTTCGACCGCACCCCGATGATCGCTGCTGGCGGCGTTGATCACAGCGTCGGCGGCACGGGCCTGTTCGGTGAGCAGCGCGCTGTCCTCAAGGGTGCCGATGACCGGCTCGATGCCCAGCGCAGTGAGTTCGCTCGCCTGTTCGGCACTGCGCACCAGACCGCGAACCTGATGCCCGGCGCGTACCAGGCCGGAAGCGATGGAACCGCCGATAAAACCGGCAGCGCCGGTGATGAATACGTTCATGGGAAACTCCTTGGCAACCTGAGTGATGGGACGAGTATCGAGGACTGGTCCTTGCCGAAACAGTCCACACTGCCCAAATCACTCTTGCCTTGAAGTCACGAATCAGCCCTTGAAATCCCGCGCGGCGTAGTCGGCGAGCTTGCCCTGGATGAAGTCCAGGAAGCACTGGATCCGCAGGGCCAGTTGCGAGTTGCGGTAGTACACCGCATTGATCGGCTGGCGGTATCCGCTGTTGGCATCGGCCAGCAGCACCTTCAGCCGACCGGCCTGGATGTCTTCGCGGGTCATGAAGTCTGACAGGCAGGCAATGCCCTGCCCTTGCAGCGCCAGGTGCCGCACGGTCTCGCCGCTGGACGCGCTGATGGCGGCCTGGATCGGCCAGCGATCACCGTGCCGGTGGCGCAGCGGCCATTGATTGAGGCCCTCGTTCTGGGCAAACCCCAGCAACGCGTGCTCCGCCAGTTCGGCGACACTTGTGGGTGTGCCGTGCCGCTTCAGATAGGCCGGGCTGGCGAGGATGTGCAACGGGCTGCAGCCCAGGGCGCGGGCGTGGAGCGTCGAGTCGGTGAGGGTGCCGATGCGGATGGCGATGTCGGTGCTTTGCTCCAGCAGGTCGATGATCAGGTCGTTGCTGTTGAGCTCGAGCTGGATGTCCGGGTAAAGCCTGCGGAACTCGTCAATGTGCGGGACGATGGCGTGCAGCATGAACGGCGAGGCCGCGTTGATCCGCAAGCGTCCCGCGGGATTTTTCTGGCGGGACGACAGGCGCTCTTCCAGTTCATCCATCTGGTCGAGGATGCCTTTGGCCTGTTCGAAGAAATACTTGCCCTCCTCGGTCAGGTCCATGCGCCGCGTGGTGCGGTTGATCAGCGTGATGTCGAGCTTGGCCTCCAACCGCGACAGCGTGCGGCTGACCGCCGATGGCGTCTGCCCGACCTGTTCGGCGGCGGCGGAGATCGATCCGCACTCGATCACGCAGACGAAAATCTGCAACTCGTCGGATCTGGCTTTCACGTATCCCCCTGTCGATTGATCTTTGTGGCGAGGGGATTTATCCCCGCTGGGCTGCGAAGCGGACCTTAGCCAACGACGCGATGTACCTGAGCAATCGTGTCGTCATGCCTCGGCGTCTGCTTCGCAGACGAGCGGGGATAAATCCCCTCGCCACAGATCCACCATGCCCCGGACCCTACAGATAGTAACGGGGTACGTCGCAAAAAGGTCACGCCTTGAGGCCGAACACCTCGATCAAATGCCGCTCATACCGCGCCACATCCTCTTCGATGTTCGGGCGCTTCATCACGTCCACGCACAGGAAGGTCGGCAGGCCGGTCATGCCGAGGAACTGATTGGCCTTGTGGAACGGGAAGTACACCGCGTCCACGCCCTTGGCTTCGAAGAAGTCGGTCGGGTCGTCGAAGGCTTGCTGCGGGGCGTTCCAGGTCAGGGACAGCATGTACTGCTTGCCTTGGATCAGGCCGCCGCTGCCATATTTCTGCGAGGCATCGGAACGGGTCCGACCGTCGCTGGCATAGAGGCTGCCGTGGCCTTCGGTGAAGACTTCATCGATGTATTTCTTCACGGTCCACGGTGCGCCCATCCACCAGCCTGGCATCTGGTAAATGATCACGTCGGCCCAGAGGAACTTGGCGACTTCCTCCTGGACGTCGTAGCCACCGTCGATGAAGGTGGTTTTCACATCGAAACCGCCACGGTCCAACACGCTGAGCGCCGTGTCGTGGAGGGTGGCGTTGTAGCGACCGTCGGAGTGGGCGAATTGTTTGCCGCCGTTGAGCAACAGGACTTTTTTCATGGGGAGCCTCATCGGGTTCCACGGCGTGGGCCGTTGGAGGGCCGCTGCATGGAAAGGTTGAAAATGATGGCGGCAGAGTACCGACGAGCTTCGCGCGGAATAAGCACCGCAACGGCAAAACTGATTTGACCTATACGCAAGAATGGAAGTCCGATTGTTGCCGTAAGCTCCGACACCTCTTTTACTTCAGGAGCCATCTCGATGAGCGAACTGCACGGTTTCATCCTGCATGCCAAGACCCGCCCGGAAAAAGCCGAAGCCTTCGAAGCGCTGTTTCGCGCCTACGTCGAGCCAAGCCGTGCCGAGCCCGGCTGCATCGAATACCACATGCTGCGGGACCAGCAGGATCCAACGCTGTTTATCTTCTATGAGATCTGGGCCTCCCAGGCGCACCTGGAGGTGCACTCGAACCTGCCGCACATGCGGCAATTCTTCGAGCAACGCATGGAGTATCTGGAGCGCGACTTCGACATCCGCCGCGTCGACATGCTCAGCCCGTCCTCGGCTAGCCGCTGATCAGCAGATGGCCGCCGAGCACGCCGTGGCCGGTGAAAAATGCCCGTTTGAACAACACGGCGCTGATCCGCTGGCGCAACCATTGCCCCAGCCACATCCCCAGCAGCGCCGGTACCAGCGCCAGTAACGAAGCGCTCAATTCGCCGCCGCCCAGTTCGCCGCGCCACAACAGGCCGGCGGCCAGGGCCAGAGTAGAAACGGTGAATGACAGGCCCAGGGCTTGCACCAGTTCATCCCTGCTCAAGCCCAGCGCTTGCAGATAGGGCACCGCCGGAATGACGAACACACCGGTGGCGGAGGTGATGAGGCCGGTCAGCAGCCCACAAAGCGGAGCGATCCACGATTCAGCATCGGAACCAACCCGCAGCGTTGGCAGCAACAGCCCGCTCAACGCATACAGCAACAACGCCCCGCCCAAGGCCCGCACGACCCAAGCCCCGCCCGTCATACCGAGCCACAGCGTACCGAGCCCGGTGCCCATGAAAATCGCCAGCAGCAGCGGCCACAGGCGCCGGATCAAGGCTTGCAGATGACCGCCGAACGCCAACTGCCAGAGATTGGTCAAGGTCGCCGGGATAATCAGCAACGCCGCAGCCTGCGCCGGAGCCATAGCCAGCCCGAGCAAACCCATGGAGATGGTCGGCAGCCCCAGGCCGATCACACCCTTGATGGTGCCGGCCAGCAGAAAGGTGGCGATGACCAGCAGGGAAAGGGCCAGGCCGAGATTTTGATAGAAAGCGATGAGTGTGTTCATGGGGATATCGTGCGCCCCGGGACTTGGCTTGAAAATCTGCCATATACTGAGGGTGCCTCTCTTTTGGCAAGAGGCTGTAAATTTGCTGATGCTGCCGACGCCATCGCGAGCAAGCTCGCTCCCACAGGGGGATTGCATTTCAAACTGTGGGAGCGAGCTTGCTCGCGATGACGATGTACCAGACACCAGACAAACCCGGCACAGGGATCACCTGCCCATGCACTTCGACCTCACCGACCTGCGCCTCTACCTGAACATCCTCGACACCGGCAACATCACCGCCGGTGCGGCCCGCAGCCATTTGTCCCTGGCCGCGGCCAGTGCGCGGGTCCGGGCCATGGAAGCTTCCCTGGGCATCGACCTGCTTGAGCGCGGACGGCGTGGCGTAACCCCAACGCCGGCTGGCAGGGCCCTGGCCGAGCACGCCCGAGTCCTGTTGCAACAGGCCGAACGCCTGCAACAGGACCTGGCCGAATACGCCAAGGGCGTCAAAGGCCGGGTGCGATTGTTGTGCAACACCAGCGCCATGACCGAGTACCTGCCCGAACTGCTGGCCGGTTTTCTCAAGACCCATCCCAACCTCGACATCGACCTGCAGGAATTACCCAGCTCACGGATCACCCATGCGCTGCGCCAGGGCGCGGCGGACCTGGGGATCGTTTCCGACACGGTGGACACCCACGGCCTTCAGGCCTGGCCATTTCGCGACGACCCACTGGTCTTGATCCTACCGACCGGGCACCCACTGGCTGACGGCCGAGCCGTGCGTTTCAGCGAGACCCTCAGCCACGACTATGTCGGCCTGAACGCCTCCAGTGCCCTGGCGATTCACTTGGAAGAACAGGCCCTGCACATCGGCTCGCGCATGCTAATCCGCATTCGCGCCGATGGTTTCGACGGCATGATTCGCATGGTGGCCCATGGTGCAGGCATTGCCATCGTGCCGAAGGCGGCCATCGATCGGCGCCCACCCGAGCCTTCGTATCACTGCGTCCCGCTGCAAGAGGCCTGGACCCACCGGACGCTGCTGCTGTGCGCCCGCAACTTCGACGGTTTGCCGGCCTACGCCAGCGCCCTGGCTCGACATCTGGCCGATTGATGCGCGCTTCTGGATAGCTCGATGTCGACCACAGGCATCTATCCGCCCAGGCCACGCGTTAGGGTGCCTGTTCTCTTCCGCCCTTTCGGAGTTCACATGACCGCCCCCATCACCGTCCTGCGCGACACCCATCCGCTGCCCGTACTCGATGCCTGCAAATGGGAAAAACTCGAAGGCGACCCGCACACCGTCAACCTCAACGCCTACACCAGCGAAGACGGCAGCAAGATCATGGGCACCTGGATCTGCACACCCGGCAAGTGGTATGTGGAATACGTGAAGTGGGAGTACTGCCATTTCCAGGAAGGCTACTGCATCATCACCCCTGAGGGCCTGGAGCCGATCCATCTGCGCGCCGGTGACATCTTCGTCATCGAGCCAGGCATGAAAGGCACGTGGGAAGTGGTCGAGACCGTGCGCAAATATTTCGTCTTCGCCTGACGAACGCGCTTGACCGATACGCTGTGCTCAAAGGCGCGCCTGGAGCACAGCGCAGCATGATCGCCCGTTATGCCGTCACGTCGACGGTGCTGATTTTACCGCTGCGATACGCCTCGAATATCTGATGCAGGCTCGATCGGGCATCGCCTTTCGCAGTGAAAATGCCGCCACACCCCCTATTGGCCGCTGCATAACTTTCATCCTCCATCAATATCTGGTGCGCCTGCTTCAGGTTCCAGAACGGCACGCCGGCAAACAGGTGGTGCGTCAGATGATAGTTATCACCATGCATGCCGATAAACAACCGCTCGACCGGCGTGGGAAAACGATTGCGCGTCAACTGCACCTCATCCTTGTACACCCCGAACATGCCGAAGTGCTCGGAAATCTCGGAGAGCCAGCCAATCACCTGGAACACCGTGAAGTAAGGAACCAACCAGAACAGGACATAAGCCCACGGGCCGACAAAGTAATTGAAGAGCAACAACATGGCGCCATGAACCGCCAGAAGCTTCAAGCCCTGTAACGGATTGGCCAGGATGTCCCCCGCCCGGTTCTTGACCAGATAAAGGAAGTACTTGTAGGTGTTGACCAGCGTCACGCTCCTGAACAAATGACGGAACAGGAAGTCCAGACGGTCCTGAGCCTCGTACAAACCCGACTCGATATAGAAACGATGGTCGGGATCCTTCAGCTTGTCGCCCAGATGGTGATGGTGCATCTGCACATGGGATCGACGATAGGCTTCATAGTCCTGGAAGATGGGGTAGGCCAACAAATACTCACCGACCCATTTGTTAAGCGCCTTGCTTTGAGCCAACGTCATATGCGCCGCTTCGTGCAAAAGCGAGGCAAGTGCCCGCTGCCGAGAGCCAATGAACAACAGTGCCAGCGGATAAAGCACGTTATAGCGATTGGCTAGAAATATCGCCGAGGCAATGACCAGAAGATCCGCACCCAAGGCAATCAGCCAGTGCCAATTGTCTTTTTTGTACAAAGGCCGCAGACGCAGCCTGAGTGCAGCAGAAGGATTGAACCTGTTCACATCGTTCATCGGAATTCCCTTTCGTAACTCGAAGTGATGAATACAGGCGCGAAACGCCTGCGCAGCCTTAATGGTTCCCCAGTCAAAACAATTAGTGCAGTTCCACTGCCGCAGACGGTCACTTGTCAGGCACACCACGCACATTCCATTGCGACAAACCGCACGACATAGACTTTTTATTTACAGGCTATTGGTTGCCTCATTGATCATTTACAACTCGGACAGCAACGCGATGAACTCATCCACGTCTTGAGCGTTGTTCCTCCCATTGATGGAAACGCGCACAAAACGCTCATGCCCCTGCGCCAACATGAAGTACGGCGTATGGGATGCATATCCCGGCCAAGCGTTGATACCTCGGGCGCGCAGATAACTGACGAGTTCTGTCGCCGAACAACGCTCATGGGTGAAAGCGATGATGCCCTGACGGTGAGTGCCCGGAGCAATCAAGTTGACACCGGGGGTCTCTGCCAGACGCCGGAGCAATTCGTGATAGAGCTCGGACTCCGCCCCGTAGGCGCTCGACAAGCGCTCTTTGATCGCCTGGTTCAAGCCCACTACGGCTGCGTTGTTGCGCTCGGCATATTCAAAACAGCGGGCATCTCCCAGCCCTCGCGTGACGGCGCCGCGGACATCGACCGTGGCCCGGCCCAGGTCAGTGAAACGAGGCTGCGCGGTGGCCAGGAAGCGCTCGGACAGGTAGGCAAACCCTGTTCCCCTTGGCCCACACAGGAACTTTCTACCGGCAGCCGTCAACACATCGCAGCCGGCGGCGCGCACGTCCAGCGCCAGCATGCCCGCCGATTGACAGGCATCGACAAAGTACCAGGCCGAGTGGTCGCGCAGGATATCGCCCACCGCCTCGATGTCATTCACGATGCCGCAGCACGAAGGGACATGGACGATCGAGACCAACTTGACCTCGGCGCTCATGTGCCGGGCCAGCCATTGCAGGTCGAGGTTGCCATCGGCCAGCAGCGGCATCACTTCAACCACCACCCCATGCAGGCGCTGCAATGTTGCAAGTGCGATCAAGTTGCCCGCGTATTCGTAGGGAGTGACCAGAACACGTGCGCCTTCAGACCAGGTCAATGCCTCCAGCGCGGTCACCCACGCCTTGGTCGCCCCATCGAAAAGCGCCACGTTACGCGCATCGGTGCCCAGCAGCCGGGCAATGTTTTCATAGACCTCAACGTCCAGCACAGGAGCGTAATTCAGTTCGGTTTCATAAGCCCCCGCCTCGAACTCGTCCTGCAGATAACGTTGCATCAGCTTCAGCGTCTCGGCAGACATAAGCCCCGAACCCGCCGTATTGAAGTGAATCATCAATCACCTCTCACGCCTTGAACCCAGGAAATAAAACAGACTGGCCACGACCACGCACATGGATAACAGGTAGAACACCGCCCAAGGTGCAAAGAGCGACAGGGCAACTCCGCATAGCACCGGCCCCAGCGCGGCCCCCAGGTTGGACAGGTTTTGCGCACCGTAGTACACGCCGCGCATATCCTCCGGGGCGATGTAATCGATGAACAGGTATTCCACCGGGATAATGATGATTTCACCCACGGTAAAAACGATCATGGCCAATACCCAGGCCAGCGGAGTCTGTGCGTAACAAAACCCCATCAGGCCAACCACGAAAAACAACATGCCCAGCATCAGCATCCGGAACAGATTGTTCTGGTTGATCCTGGAGCCGACCAGGTATTGCAAACCAATCACCACGCAAGCATTGGTGGTGACCAGGTAGTTGATGATCTTGTAGGTGTTCTCCGGCGTGCTGGTCACGATCAGGTATTGCGACAAATAGGCCGTGAACTGACCGAACACGACAGCACTGAGAACGCCCCCGATCGTAAAACACACCAGCTTGTAGTTACGCACCAAATGGACCAGCACGCGGGCAAAATCATGATTTGGCCGCTCTAAGCCTTCTCCACGAGGAAGCCGCGCCCCCATCCCGCTGTACAACACGACAAAAGCCACCCCGATCAAGGCCGAGACCGCAAACGGCAGGCCGGGACTGATTTTCGCGCACAGCACACCCAGGAAAGGACCGATGGCGTAACCGACGTTGGTCAGCGTGTACTTCATGGAAAACACGCTCGCCCGCTTGTCCACCGTCACCAGGAGACCTATGCCTGATTTCACCGCGATGTCGATCACCGCATAGGCGAGGTTGACCACCACGATAGCGATGATGAACGGCACCAGGCTGGCCACCTGATAAGCCACGGCAAACGCCAGGGCAAACAGCGTGGCGGCACCGAGCAGGATCCGGTAGTTGGAAAACCGGTCCACCAGAAAACCGCCGTAGACACCCAGGATGGAGCTGACGATCAACGCGCCGCCCACCACAAGACCGATATCGGTAACCCCCAGGCCAAAGGCTTGGGAGAAATAAACCACCAGATAAGGCAAGGCCAGGGCCCGGGCAACGGTCAGGATGAACGTCGCCGACAGCAGCAGAACCACGGGCCGGGTATACACCTTGAATCCGCCCTGCACCGCCAGCTCTCCCGACACGTCTTTCATGACAACATTTCCCTGTACACGCCGGGTTCGTCCTCGCGCAGCAACTCGATGCTCTTCTGGATGGCTGCACGGTCGCGGTCGAGAATGAACACGTGCCCCGGGCAGTTTTCCAGGGAAACGGTTTCCTTGAGCGCCCCTTCGTCCTGGATCTTGATGCTGTGTACGCCGGGGATCGCTTTCCACCGGGCGAGGTCTGGCGCGCGCTTGATTGCCCCGGCCTGTCGAGCGATCAGGAACACACAGCTGGAATGGAAATAGAGCTTGTTTCTCGGGCGTTGCCGGTAATCGAGAAAAGCCTGGGGGTTGATCAACGAATCGATCCACAGGCTCAACTGGTTATGCCCCAAGGCCCGGGTATAGGCCGACAGGTCGATACCGCCCGGCATGCGTGCCGCGGTTTCAAGCAACACCGGTTCGTCGTCGACAATCATCAGTTCGCTGTGACCGACGCCCTGCTGGATACCCAGAGCATCGAGCACGGAAAAAATGTATTGCGACAGGCGACGGTAGACGTCGGCATTGTCCACCGGGCACATCAGCTGGTTGTAGTCGTGCACGGGCGAATCGCCAATCCGAGTGCGGTACACCCGGATGATTTCGCTGACATAGTGCTGGCCGTCGACACTCACGGTATTGACGCAGTATTCGATGTCCACGTCCGTGGATTTGCTCGCCGACAACTCCGAGTTGAAATCCGAATTGTCCAGATACTGCTGGACCAGGATTTCCTCGTTGCTTTCAAGGAACAGGTTCTGGCTCGACTTGATAACCTCGAAGGCCTGTTCGACTTCGCTTTCCTGCGTACAGATATGAATGTTGTCGGATCCGGCACTTTTGATCGGCTTCAACACCACCGGCAGGATGCGTTGTTCTTTTACCCACTCCAGAATCGCTGCCAGCGAATCCGACTTGAAATGCTTGATCGAGCGCACACCCGCCCTCTGCAAGGCTTCATGCATTTCGAACTTGTCGCGCCAGCGAACGGCATGCGCCGGATCATTGCGGCGAGGGATATCGAACAGGCCCGCCAGGTGCGCGGCCAGCTCCACGCCAAACTCGCAGCCGGCCAGCACGAACTGCACCGAATAATCGGACAATGCCTGCTGCAGCTCGGCGTCAGAGTGGTAGAGAACGTCCTGGATAAAGTCGGCCGGACGGAACCAGGGCTTGTAGAAGGCGTTGACATTGGCGGTGGATCGCACGTGCACGCATTCGAATCCACGGGAAATAAAAGCGGGCGCGATGAGGCTGCCAATCGAATAGGCATCCACGATCAGCACAATGTTTTTCTTATAGATCACTTGATCGTCTCCGGCGCACGGCTGAGCTCGCGGACGGTAGCCTTGATAATCCCGGCGGCTTTATGAATATCGTCGCGGCTGATGTTGAGATGCGGCATGAAGCGCATTTCCCTGGCGTTATAAGGCAAGCCCCCTACCCCTTTCTGACGCAGAAGAGCGGCGAACTGCACCGGCGCGATACCCAGTGCGGCAATGTCCAGGGTGACCATGTTCGTGCCCTTGTAGCGCGCAGGCGCCTCGTCGATGTCATTGAGCAACTGGTGCAGCAAGGCTGCGTGCTCATGGTCGTCGGCCAACCGCTCGATGTGGTTTTGCATCGCATAAAGCCCGGCCGCCGCCATCATGCCGGCCTGGTGCAAATCCCCCCCGAACCATTTGCGGTATTTTTTGGCGCGCAGGATCAGTTCTTGCGAACCCACCATGATCGAACCGATCGGCGCACCCAATCCCTTCGACAGGCACATGGACAACAGATCAGCATTGTCGGTGTATGAAGTCACATCGATGCCGGAGGCAATCGACGCGTGGAGAATGCGCGCGCCATCGAGATAACGATAGGCACCGATATCCTTGGCATAAGCGAAGACATTGTTCATTTGTTGCAGCGGAAAGATGTCCCCGCCCTTGCAGCCGAGGGTGTTTTCAATCACCACCACCCGCGGCAAGGCATAGTTCTGGCTCCAGCGGCATTTGGAGGCGTGGAGTTTTTCCAGGTCACCGACATCGAACAGGCCGTTGTCGTGGTTGGTCAGCGAAAAATTGACCCCTGAAAAAGCCGAGGTCGAGGCCGACTCATAGAAATTGATGTGGTACGAAGCGTCCAGGAATATCTCGTCGCCCGGATTCGTCAGTGCCTTGATCGCCAACTGATTGCTCAACGTACCACCAGAGGTGAACAGCGCCGCTTCCTTCTGGAAGTAATTGGCGCAGTACTCCTCCAGCGCACGAACTGTCGGGTCTTCACCGAAACAGTCATCACCCACTTCAGCTTGATAAATCGCCTTGCGCATGCCTTCCGTTGGCTTGGTTACCGTGTCGCTTCTCAGATCGATAAACATAAATTGCTCCGTTAGTAACCTGCGCCAAAGACGATGCGAGAGGGATCGTAGAAGTCAGCGAGGGACTCCAGGACGTTTTCAGGCGACTCGGCGAGTCGATGCAGAAAATGCAGGTACCAGCTGTCGCCATAAACCGCCGCGATACGACAGGCCAGCCCTGCCTCCTTGGCTTTACGCAACGTCTCGGGTTGCACACCGTGGAGCATTTCCAGTTCCTGGATCTGCGAGTGGTAACCCTGCTCGAAAATGCGCTTGATCAGGTTGGGGTCCTGCGTCGCGCAACTGACCGCGATGTTGGCCTCGAGAAGTTCGGCGAGTAACGACAAATAGCGCTGATCCAGTTCTGTGCCACGGGGGAGGGCTATTTCACGCGCTTCGTTATATACACCTTTAACCAATCGAATCTTACGACCATACCCAATGATTGCGGGTAAATCATCAAGCGTTCTATGCAAGTGTGCCTGTACTGTTAGACCAATATTGGAATGATCGGGCGCCAACTGGGAATATACTTCGAGGATCTTATCGACCGCCGAAGAATGCTCCATGCTAATCATCACGGAAATATTATGTTCTGCGGCAGCAGACAGGATAGTGGCGGCGTTGCGATAGGCCGTTTCCTGGGAAATGAGCATGCCCACGGCACTTAGATCAAACCCCAATTGCGGTGTTAGTCCGGCCTTGGCGAACGTCTGGATAGACTTCAGATATTCATCGACGAAGGCCTGCACCACGCGCGGATCATGGTTCTCCTCGCCGACATACTCAACGCCGAGTCGATAGCCTTTGTCGTGGAGTAATTGGAGTTTTCCAGCGAGCTCTTCTCGATCGGAAGAGACGATATAGCGGTGGGCCGCTTGCTCGAATAACTTGAAGAACAGCGAGTCTTTGCTGAAGGCGTCACGACATTCTTGATTGAGCGCCAACTTTTTTAGGGCAGCAGATATAAGTACGCACGTATCCTGCGAAGGCATGGGTATCGCTCCTTGATAATGATTGCTCGTCCTGAGCGCCGAGTATTGTGCAACGTTTTTTGTCTGTCAAGGCTCCACAACTATAACAACTCGTTATCACTCGCAACGTTTCATATATATGAAACTAAGGACACTCAAGACAATGTCATAGTAAATATCGTTTATTACAGCTTCACGGCAAATATCGCCCAGTCAGCTTATTTCCCAGCCAGCGGGGCGACCTTGAACATGAGACGCTGTGGCGAGGAAGCTCGCTCCCTCGCCCAGTGCACGCTTATTGCGGCTTGCGATAGCTGTTAACAATCGCCGAAAAATCCTTGCCGCCCTCGCCCCGCTGGCTCATCGCCTGGTACAACTGCTGCGCCACCGCCCCCAGCACCACCGGCTGATGGGCCTGCCGCGCGGCTTCGGTCGCCAGGCCAAGGTCCTTGAGCATCAGGTCGGCGCCAAAGCCACCCGTGTAGCCACGGGACGCCGGCGCCGTTTCGATCACGCCCGGCCACGGGTTATAGGTGTCCGAACTCCAGCAACGCCCCGTCGAGCTGTTGATGATCCCGGCCAGCACCTGGGTGTCGATCCCCAAGGCATCGCCCAGCGCCATGGCCTCGCTGACGCCCACCATGGAAATGCCCAGCAGCAGGTTGTTGCAGATCTTGGCGATCTGCCCGGTGCCGACTTCGCCACAGTGCACGATGTTACGGCCCATCTGCGCCAACACCGGTTGCAAGGTGGCAAACAACTCAGCCGTGGCGCCGACCATGAAGGTCAACGTGCCCGCCGCCGCACCGCCGGTGCCGCCAGAGACGGGCGCATCGGCCATCGCCACTCCTTGTTTCGCAGCGGCAGCCGCCACGTCGCGAGCGGTCTGTGGATCGATGGTGCTGCAATCCACTGCTGGCGTGCCAGCGGCGATACCGGCCAGCACACCGTCCTCACCCAGCCAGACGCTACGCACATGGGCGGCGGCCGGCAGCATGGTGATCACCAGCCCGGCGCCCTGGGCCGCCTCGCGAGGCGAGGCGCTGACGGTGCCGCCCAATGCCGCCAGCTCGGCCAGCACCGTCTGGTTCAGGTCGAACAGGTTCAGCGAATGGCCGGCCTTGAGCAGGTTGCGCGCCATGGGGGCGCCCATGTTGCCCAGGCCGATAAATGCGATGTTCATGTCCGGCTCCTTAACGCAAATTGATGGTGGTGTTCACACCGTCATTGACGCTGTCATCATCGAACCAGCGCGCGGTCACGGTCTTGGTCTGAGTGTAGAACTGCACCACTTGTTTGCCGTACGGGCCGAGGTCACCGAGTTTCGAACCACGGGAACCGGTGAAGCTGAAGAACGGCACCGGTACCGGGATCGGGATGTTGATGCCCACTTGGCCAACGTCGATTTCGCTCTGGAATTTGCGCGCCGCTGCACCGCTCTGGGTGAACAGGCCGGTGCCGTTACCGAATGGGTTGGCGTTGACCAGGGCAATCGCCTGATCCAGGGTGTCGACTTCCAGCACCACCAGCACTGGGCCGAAGATTTCCTCGGTGTAGATGCGCATCTCGGTGGTCACGCCGGAAAACAGGGTCGGGCCGACAAAGTTGCCCTGTTCGAAGCCCGGCACGCTGATGCCACGGCCATCGAGTTCCAGCTTCGCGCCTTCCTTCACGCCGCTCTCGATCAACTCGAGAATCCGCGCCTTGGCCCGCTTGGAAATCACCGGACCAACGTCGGTGCCCGGCTCACTGCCGGCGTTGACCTTGAGCTTCTGCGCCAGGGCCTTGAGCTCCGGCAACCATTGTTTGGCCGCGCCCACCAGCACCACCACGGAGGTGGCCATGCAACGCTGGCCGGCCGCGCCAAAACCGGCACCGACCAAGGCGTTGAGGGCCTGCTCACGATTGGCATCGGGCAACACCACCGCGTGGTTCTTGGCGCCCATCATCGACTGCACGCGCTTGCCATGACGGCCCGCCAGGTCATACACGTGGGTACCGACCGCCGTCGAACCGACGAAGGAAACCGCCTTGATGTCCTTGTGGGTGCAGAGCGCATCCACCACGTCCTTGCCACCGTGCACCACGTTGAGCACGCCCGCCGGTACGCCGGCCTCGATGGCCAGTTCCACCAGCAGCATGGTCGACAGCGGATCCTGCTCCGACGGCTTGAGCACAAAGGTGTTGCCGCAGGCGATGGCCATCGGGAACATCCACAGCGGAATCATCGCCGGGAAGTTGAACGGTGTGATGCCCGCGCACACCCCGATCGGTTGGCGCAGCGTATAAGTGTCCACGCCACCGGCAACGTTCTCGGCGAACTCGCCCATCTGCAGGGTGCCGATGGAACAGGCGTGCTCGACCACTTCCAGGCCGCGGAAAATATCGCCCTCGGCGTCAGCGATAGTCTTGCCCTGTTCGGCGCTGAGCACCGCGGCGATGCGCTTGGAATGCTCGCGGATCAAAGCCTGGAGCTTGAGCATGATGCGCATCCGCGCACCGATGGGCGTCAGTTTCCAGGTCTGGAACGCACGCTGGGCAGCGGCGATGGCGGCATCGACTTCCGACGCCGTCGCGAATGGAACCTTCGCCAACACCTGCTGGGTCGCCGGGTTGACGATGTCGTGCCATTCGCTGGATTGGGATTCAACCCACTCGCCATCGATCAACAGTCTGACGGTTTGCAGGGTGGTGTCGCTGGGCGTAAGGGAAACGTTCATGCTGGCCTCCGGGATTGTTCTTATAGAGAGCGCTGGTTCAGCAAAGACCAAGGTGCATGAGCACGCATGGTGATGAGACGGTTTTTGGAGTATAGATGTGCAAACTTCTAATAAGAATGCACATAAAAGCCGGTCCATCATGCAAAAAAACATCACCTCCCTGGGGTCGCTGAATTGGGACGACCTCAAGTTTTTCCTCGAAGTGGCCCGCACCCGCAAGGCCAGCACGGCCGCCAAGCGCCTGGCCGTCGACTACACCACGGTGTCACGACGCATCAGCTCGCTGGAAGCCTCGCTGGGCACGCTGCTGTTCGAAAAATCCCGGACCAACGGTTTTGTCCTGACGGCCGAAGGCCAGCGCCTGCTGGGTTACGCCGAATCGATCGAAAGCACCCTGCACATGGCCTGCGAACAGGTCTCAGGCTCTGGCGTGGCGCTGTCCGGCCATGTACGCATGGGCTGCACCGAAGGCTTCGGCAGCTTCTTCATCACCCCGCAACTGAGCCATTTCGTCGACGCCTACCCGGCCATTTCGGTGGACATCCTGCCGCTGCCGCACTTCATCAGCCTCTCCAAGCGCGAAGCCGACATCGTCATCGCCCTCGAACGCCCCGAACATGGCCCCTATGTGTGCTGCAAATTGTGCGACTACCGGCTGCAGCTCTATGCCACCCAGCCCTACCTGGACAATCACCCACCGATCCAGCGCCCGGCCGACCTGGGCAAGCATTCGTTCATCAGCTACGTGGATGACCTGGCGTTCAGTTCCGAATTGCTCTACCTGGCCAACGTCCTGCCCGGCGCCAACGCCCACCTGCGCAGCACCAGCGTGATTGCGCAATTCGTGGCCGCGCAGCAAGGGCGCTCACTGGCGATCCTGCCCTGCTTCCTCGCTGCCCAGGACCCACGGCTATTGCCGGTGCTGCCGGAGGAAATCACCGTCACCCGGCAGTTCTGGATGTACTGCCGGGAAGACCTGCGCAAGCTCAAGCGGATTACGCTGTTGTGGGATTACATCCGCGAGGTGACTGAACAGAATCAGCCCCTGCTGATGGGAGACAGCCGGGAGATGGTGTTCGCCGACTAGTCGGCGATGACCACGATGGCGACGCGGCGGTTTTCGGTGCGGCCGCTGGCGGTGTCGTTGGAGGCGACCGGTTTGCTGCTGCCCAGGCCGCGCAACTGGACGTTCTCTTCGCGCATGCCAACGCTTGTCAGCACCTTGCCCACGCTGGCGGCCCGGCGCATCGACAGTTGTTCGTTGTAGGTCTGGGAACCCGATGCGTCGGTATGACCATCGACGCGTACCCGCTCGATGCCCGCCTCCAGCAACGCCTTGCCGATGCGCTCGACGATTTCGGTACTGGCCGGGTTGAGATTTTCCACATCGCTGCCGAACAGCACCTTGCCCGACAAACCGAAGGCCCAGCCATCCTCGGTCAATTCGAAGCCTTGTTGCTTGAGTACGGCAATTTGCGCCGGGGTCAGGCCTTTCGGCGGGGCCGTCTGGCAACCGCTCAGGGCCAGGATGGCAAGCAAGAACAGCGCCGCGAACCAGCGCAGGGAAAATTGAGGGTATGAACGCACGAGTCAGCTCCTGGTTTGAAAATCAGCGACGGAGTGATCCGACCCCGCCGTATGTTGACCGCCTCGAGCGAGGCGTTTGGCTTGGTACATTGCCGCGTCGGCGGCATGGAGCAGGGTGCCCGGTGTGTCACCATGATCCGGGTAGACGGCAATGCCGATACTGAGGGAGGTCAGCACGGAGGCGTTGCCGGGCAATTGAATCGGCATTTCCATGCTGGCGATGATTTTTTCAGCGATCCGCTCGGCATCCTCGGCCTTGTGCAGGGGCGCCAGCAGCACGGCGAATTCATCGCCTCCCAGGCGCGCGACCAGGTCATCCTCGCGCAACTGGGCCCGGACCCGGGTCGCCACGGCCGTCAGCACCGCGTCGCCGGCGGCGTGGCCAAAGTTGTCATTGATACCCTTGAACCGATCGCTGTCCAGGTACAGCACGGCCACTTGCTCGTTGAGCTTGCCGGCATTGCGCAAGGCGCGAATCAGTCGGCCTTCGAAAAACGCCCGGTTCGGCAAGCCGGTCAAACTGTCGTGGCTGGCCTGGTGCGCCAGGGTTTCGTTTTCGCTTTGCAGGTGGGTCTGCCAGGACTCCAGTTCATCGAGCAATGCGTTGAAGTCATTGGCCAGGTTATCCAGTTCAGCAATGGCGGCCGGTGGCACGCGTCGGTCCAGGGCTCGTTCGCTGCGTGCGGCGTGGGCCACCTCGGCCAGGCTGCGCAGCGGCCCGGTGATCGCACGCAACTGGCGCCGCGCCAGATAAAGTGCCACCCAGGCACTGACCGCCGTGCACAGGATGATCCCCGCCAGGCCGCTGAGCAAAAAGCGCAGCAGGCTACCGCCATGCCCCGCCAACACGATACGGCCGATGTTCTGCCCTTGATGAACGATCGGCAGGCTGATGGGCTTTTCCAGGAATGCCTTGGCAATGTGTACTTCCAGTTCCGACAACAGGCCGGTTTGCGGTCGCTGCCAGCGCGCCAACAGACGGCCATGTTCATTCAACACCTGGGCATCGGCGACTTCCTCGGTGGAGGCGATCAAGGCCAGTGCTTCGGTAGCCGCCGCCGAATCATCGAAGACCACGGCGGCCTCCACGGTGTAGTTGATCGAACGGGCGATCAGGTGCAGGTTGTGATCGGCGTAGACCCGCAACGCCAGCAGGCCGAGCAGGGTCAGGGAAACACTGGCCATGGTGATGGCCACCAGCGCGACGATCAGATGGCCACGACCGATGACCGAGCCCAGGGTGGGACGGACCCTTGGTTTGCGCTGTTTCATGGCGTCGCCGGCCTGCGACGGGAAAGCTGCAGCACACTTGGATGGATGCGCACACCACTGCGCGCCACAGAGTCGAGGTTGACCTCGAAAGACACTTGTTCATCGCCGACCCGCAGACAGAACAGGCTCCCCACGGTGCACTGGTCGCCGCCTTCGCTGATGCTCAGCACTGGCTTGCCGATCAAGGACGCAAACAAACGGGTGTGCTCATCATTGGTCAGCCTGCCGACGTAGACCGCGTTGCAGGCAGTGGCGATATCAGGATGATCGGCCAGCAGCCGTTGCACCGTCACGGGCCGCCCCGTGGCCTGGGTGGTGCCCTTGACCAGATCGTCGGTGTATTGGGTAGGCCCGACGATGCACAGCTGCAGTTGGGTAGGCTCCACGGGCCAACGGGCGTAGCTGAGAATGCCCAATACCACCTGGGTCACCGCTTCGGCCCGCTGCTCGGCCTGAGTCGTGGTGACTTGCTCCTGGGCCATCGCGACAGGCAGCAGCAGACACAAAAGGCCGGCCAGCAGAAAATGCCCCCGCCCCTTGCTGCGCACTGCCTCCCGTACAGGCACTTTCATGGAGAATCTCTTGATCCAGACGATAAGTGCCGGAACGATAGCACAGTGCCCAAAAGCCAGCGAGGCCGCGTGTTACGTAGACTTCGGAGCGAAACAGGCAAAATTGCCGTGGGGCATGAACCATTAAAAGCTGACGATTCAGTCAGCCGGCTCCAACTCCAGCATCAACCCGCTCAAGCGCTTGACCTTGCGCCGGACCGCCTCCTCGAAGATGCCCACTCGCGGTTCGATCAGGCTGAACCATTGCTTGCCCCGGGTAATGGCGGTGTACACCAGTTCCTTGGTCAAGACCGGGTTGAGCGCATCCGGAAGGATCAACGCGGTATGGGTGAATTCCGAACCCTGGGATTTGTGCACCGTCATGGCATACACGGTTTCCACGTCATTGAGTCGGCTGGGCAGGACGAAACGCACCCCGCCCTGGCCGTCATTACGCGGGAACGCGACCCGCAGGACCTGTTTGCCGGCATCGGGCCCGTCACGCTCGGGCAGCTTGAGGGCAATGCCGATATCGCCATTCATCAACCCCAGCCCATAGTCGTTACGGGTCATCAGCACCGGGCGTCCCTCGTACCACTGATGATCGCTATCGATAAGGCGAGCCTTGAGCAATGCCGCGGTGATCCGTTGGTTCAACCCTTCAACGCCCCACGGGCCTTTACGCACCGCGCAAAGCAATTGGAATTCGTCGAAGGCCGCCAGTACCTCCCGAGCCCACTCGGCCCAACAACCGTCTTCCAATGGACGAGAAATGGCCGGGCGACGCTGCCGCAGCAGGCTCAGGTAATGCCGATACCCCTGGGGCCCTTCTGGCTTGCCGTCGAGCAACAGCTTTTCCAGCTTGGTGTCGTGCTCACTCGTCAACTTCAGGGAGGACAGATCGGCATATTGCCCTTGCTCCAGCAACTGACGGGCTTTTTCAGGCTGTTGCTGGTTGACCCAGCGAGCCAGTTGGCCGATCCCACTGCCTTCGCCGAAGCGTCGGGAATGCCTGAGCATCACCACTTGCTGTGCCAGGGGATGAGTGCCGTCGAGGTCTTGCCGCAGGTCACTGGCCGCCAGGTTCTCACCACTGACCGACTCAAGCCAGGCCCGGGTCCGGGGGCTGTACCAACCGTCCTCGGCGTCTCGACACAAGTCCCCCAGCACCGCACCGGCCTCTACAGAAGCCAACTGGTCCTTGTCCCCCAGCAACACCAACCGGGCATGGGTCGGCAGCGCATCCAGCAGATTGGCCATCATCTCCAGGTCGATCATCGACGCCTCATCGACCACCAACACGTCCAGCGGCAAGCGATTGCCGGCATGGTGACGAAAATGCCGGGTGCCGGGACGGCTGCCCAGCAAACGATGGACCGTCGTGACGTCGCACGGAATGCGTTCGCGCACAGCCTCATCCACGTCCAGGGTCCGGACCTGCTGGCTGATGGACTCGGTCAGGCGCGCCGCCGCCTTGCCGGTGGGCGCAGCCAGGCGAATGCGCAGCGGCTTCCCGACCTCGACGGCCGGAGCCTGCAACAACGCCAGCAGGCGCACAACGGTGGTGGTCTTGCCGGTCCCCGGGCCGCCGGTCACGATACTGAAGGCCCCGCGAGTCGCCAGCGCGCAAGCCAGCTTCTGCCAATCGATCGGGACGTTGGCATTGGCCGGCCCGAACAGCCCGTCCAAACGCTCGCGCAGGTCACCAGGCGCCGCTTCATGGTCAATCAGCCGTTGGCGCAACGCCTCGTCGATCCGTCGTTCATAACCCCAGTAGCGGCGCAGATAAAGACGCTTGCCAGACAGTACCAACGGACGTTGCTGCGCCTCTTCGCTCTCATCCGCAGCCAGGGCCACCAGACGACTGGACGCCAGGGCCTTGCACCAATGGGCGCCGTCCAGTGTCTGCAATATTTGCGAGGGCAACAGCATCACGCCTGGCTGCAGGTCGCCCTCGGGGGGCAGCGACAGGGCGAAGTCCGGCTCCTTGAGGGTCTCGAACACATCCAGGCAAACATGCCCGTGGCCCAGTTGATGACTGGTCAGCGCAGCGGCGAGCAGGACCAAGGGATCATCGTCCGGCGCCAGTTCATGGAGGAACGCCACGAATGCCTTGTCCAGGGCGCGCAACCAGCCGCGCTCGACCCAGCGCGTCAGTAACAACAGCAGGTCCTGGGCACGGCTCAAGGGGGCCAGGTCAACCGGGCTCTCGTCGTCGGACGCCTTGGGCAGCAGATCGGCAAAGGAACGACTCATAGCAGCTCTCCCTGTACCCACGCCGGCTCGGCCTTGGGTTCGGGCGCGCCCTGGAACAGCCGATCCAGTTGTTCGATCAAGGCCCGTGGCGGCTTGGTGAAATACACGCCCTGGCTGGTCGAGCGGGTGCCGCGAAGGAACAGGTAGAGCGCGCCGCCGACATGCCGGTCGTAGTCGTAACCAGGAAGCCGCGCCTTGAGCTGGCGATGCAGGGCCAACAGGTACAGCACGTATTGCAGGTCGTAGCGATGGTCCAGGATCGACTGTTCCATGGCCTGTACGGTGTAGGCCATGTCATCGACACCCAGCCAGTTGGATTTGTAGTCGGCCACGTAATATCGACCGTCGTGTTCGAACGTCAAATCGATGAAGCCCTTGAACATGCCGTTGAGCAGCACCGGTTCCGCCGCGACGCGGGCCACACCGCCATGGGTGAAGCGGCAAACCAGTTGATCAAGCTTTTGCACATCGACCTTGTGGCTGGCGAACCAGAACTCCATCTCGACCTGGAAGCGGGTCAGTTGTTCGAGCACCACCGGCGCCTGGTCGTCGCCGACGGGCATGGGCATTTTGATCAGGTGCTGCAGCCAGTCGCTCAATGTGGCGATCCAACCTTTCCAGCCTCGGCGATTGCAGCGGCGGGCAATGGCATCTTCGATATCCGCCGGCGCAGATGAAAAACCTTCCCCCGCGGCCCACTCCAAGAGGCCATGGAGGAAAGTGCCGGGGCCGGGGCCACGGGGAAAACGGTGGATATCGCCACCGAGGGCGATGGTCTCCCTGGGAGCGTCCGGGTCCAGTCGCTCATCGTCGAACAACTTCTGGGCTTGCGGATTCTCTGGCGCGGTATCGCTGCCTTCGCTCAGGCTTTCGCCGATGCGCAGGGCGCTGTAAGACGCGATCCACCAATTTTCGCTGGCTTTTCGCAAAGGCACCAAGGGTTCGAGCAACACAGCGTCGTTGCGCGGCGGCCGGTAGCGCTCGTCGGTGGCTTCGGGCACTGGCTGGCAACTCACCGCGACACTGCCTTGTTGCAGGTCTTCCAGCCAACGCATCAGCTCCACCGACTCGGCCAACGGCACACCGCCGCCCAACAGATAACCCAGCGCGGACACATGCAGGATCGAACTGTTGTTGTTGCCCCGCTTGAGATCCGCCACCCCCAGCCAGCAGGCATGTTGCGCACGGGTCAGTGCCACGTAGAGCAGCCGCAGGTCCTCGGCCAGACGCTCATCATCGGCCTTGGCGATCAGTTCGGCGGTAGGCTTGAGGCTGATCTGCGCCTTGTTGGCCTCATCGTGGTAATGCAACGGCAATCGACTGCCATCCACCGGTTTCGTCGAACAGATGAAGGGCAAGAAAACCAACGGATACTCAAGCCCCTTGGACTTGTGGATCGTGACCACCTTGACCAACTGCTCATCGCTTTCCAGGCGCAGGATCTGCTCTTCCCCCGCCTGCCCGGACAAAGCCAGGTGCTCGGACAAATGGCGGATCAAGGCTTGTTCGCCATCCAGTTCACCGGCGGCCTGCTGCAACAGTTCGCAAAGGTGCAGCAAGTTGGTCAGCACCCGCTCGCCATCGCTGCGCGCCATCAAGGCCTGGGGCAGTTCGAAATCATGCAGCAAGCGTCGCAACATCGGCAGCACGCCCTGGCTGCGCCAGACCGAGCGATAACCACGAAACTGCATGACCCGGGCTTCCCAGGCCAACTCATCCTGATTGAGACGCTCCAGCTCCGTCAGCGGCAGGTTCAACGTGATGCTGGCCAGCGCTGCCCGTAGCGGTCGCTCCACATCCGGCTCGGCGCAGGCCCTGAGCCAGGTCAGCAAATCCCGCGCCTCTTGCGAAGCGAAGACCGAATCCTTGTCGGACAGATAGACACTGCGCACGCCCCGCGCGGACAGCTCGGCGCGCACGGCCTGCGCTTCTTTACCGTCGCGCACCAGGATGGCGATATCCGCCGGGCGCAACCCGCGCAGCGTTTCGCCATCGACCGTGAACCCGTCGCGGCCTGACTGGCCACCGTTGAGCAATGCCGTGATCTCGCTGGCGCAGGCGGCCGCCATGGATTGCCGGTACACCGCACCGGAAAGCGGCTGCTCCGACGGCAGGTGCCAGATATTCAGCGCCGCAACGGCCTGTCCTGCCACCTGCAAGGACTCCTTGCGCCCCTGGGACTCAACGGACAGGAACGGCACCGGGTTCTCACCCGAAGGTTCACGGAACAGAAAGGCACCGTGCCCCTTCGGACGGGACTCGGCCTTCTGGAAAATATGGTTTACCGCACCCACCATGGCATGACTGGAGCGGAAATTCGTGCCCAGGGTATGTAACCTGCCGACCGTGGCCTGGCGCGCACGCAGGTAGGTGTAGATGTCGGCACCGCGAAAAGCGTAGATCGCCTGCTTCGGATCGCCGATCAGGAAAAGTCCGGTCTCAGCGTCGTTGTCTTCGATACGGTAGATGCTTTCGAAGATCCGGTATTGAACCGGGTCGGTGTCCTGGAACTCATCGATCAGCGCCACCGGAAACTGCTCGCGGATCAGGCTCGCCAGACGCTCGCCCCCCTCGGCCTGCAGCGCCGCGTCGAGACGCAGCAGCATGTCGTCGAAGCCCATTTCGGCGCGGCGGCGTTTCTCGGCTTCGAAACGCGCCCCGACCCATTGCGCGGCATGCTGCAACACGGCGGCGTCTGGCGTGGGCAACGCATCCAGGCTGGCCTTGAGACCGGCCATGGCGTCCAGCCCGGGGTGGTTGGGCACTTCACCTTTCCAGGCTTCGGCCATGCCTTCGGGGGTCAGGCGCGTGAACCCGGTGCCGATGTCCAACAACTCAAGACTTTCGTCATCGACCCAGGCGGTGATTTTCTGAAACCACGGTTCGAAGTAACGCGCCTGCATCTTGCGCCCATCGACAGACTTGCTGGCGACGCCTTGCTGGCAGATCTCCAGCAGCTCCACGGCCCACTGTCGCCATGGCGCCTTGAGATCGAGCAAGGCAGCACTGCGCTCCTGCAGGGAGGCAGCGATGAGTTCGGCAGGCTCAAGCCCGTCAGCGTCGCCACGCTCGCTGGAAAACAACCCCCTCACCCGTGGCAACAGCGCAGCCGGCCCTCCCCAATGGGTACGCACCCAATTCAGCGCCTCGCCTTGCATCGAATAGCAGAACAGCCGCCAGTAATCGCGCAATACCTCCCCCAGCAATTCGCTGTGGTCGGTTTCCAGGGTCTGGGTAAACAGGCTGCCGCTGTCGAAGGCATGCTCACGCAACATGCGCTGGCACCAGCCATGGATGGTCGAGACGGCCGCTTCGTCCATCCACTGCGCGGCGATGTCCAGCCGGTTCGCGCAGCCGGGCCATTGCTCGGCACTGAATTCATCGCGCAATGCAGCGATCAGTGAATCCGGGGCTGGAATCTCTTCGCGAAAGAAACGTGCGGCTTCGGCCAGACGGGTGCGAATTCGTTCACGCAGCTCCTTGGTGGCAGCGTCCGTAAAGGTCACCACCAGGATTTGCGGCGGAAGCAGTTCGCGGCCAAAACCGGACACCGAACCGCCATGCCCCAGCACCAGACGCAGGTACAGCGCCGAAATGGTGAAGGTCTTGCCGGTACCGGCGCTGGCCTCGATCAGTTGACTGCCTCGTAGCGGAAAAGCCAGGGCCAATGGTGTCTGCCGACTCATGAACGGGCCTCCTCGCCGGCCGATGAACGCCATGGGGCTTCGAGCAATGGCCGATAAAGCGCATCGCACCAGTCGGGGAATGTTTCGTCAGCCATCAAGGCCGCGAAATCCGGAAACTGTCGCGCCAAGGCCGGGTTTTCCCGCCGTTCGCCTTCAAACGTCTGTCCATCGCCCTCATAGGCTTTGCGCGCCGCGGCTTCGGCCTTGAGTGGATCATTCTGGCCGAGCCAGGCGAAAGCCGTCTTCACTGCGATCGGCAGCGGCTGGCGCATACCCGTCTGCCAAGCCTGCAGCATGTCGCCCAACAACCTTCGTGCGACAGGCTCTTCGAAAGGTGCCAGCAGCAAGCTGTCATCACTGGCCACCAGCGCTGTCGTCAACGACAAGCCGTTAGCGCAGGCCACGAGATGGTTGACCCAGGGCCGTATCAGGCGATGCCACTTGCGGGTCTTGGTGGAACCGATGCTATTGGGTATAGCCGTGATGGCGAGGACCGCACCGTCGGCGCGCTGGTGCAGGCCACTGAGCCATCCTTCGACACTCACGCCCTGCAAGTGCAGGCTGACAGGCACGGCACTGGTCAGCGGTGTGGGCCATAACGCCAGAAGCTGTTGGTAACGCTGGAGCAGATCCGGCAGGGGCTCGATCAACTCACGCTGCATACACTCTCCGAACCCGGCCATCGGTAACAGGCCGCTGTTCTGGAGTCTCTGGGCGTGGGCGGTCAGGGCCAGATCCGACTGGTCCAGGCGTACCAGCGCAGCCTCGAGCAGGCTGTCACTCAGGATGTAGCGTTGCAGCGCATCGAGCACGAAAGGTTCGTCATCGGCCAGAGGCGCCTCGATGGCTTCAAAGAATACTTTCAGCCGTTGGCTGAAGAAATGGCGGACGGGATTGCGCAGGAAGTCCTGCAACTGACCGAGGCCCAAGGGTTCTTCCTGGACGTAAGGTGCCAGCACCTGGATTTTGTCAGTGTCATCGGAGGTGTCGTGGAGCATTCGCCATTCGCTGGCATAACTGAACAGTTCGTCACCTTGATGGAAATAACGCGCACTGAATGGTTGCAGCGGATGCTCCTGGGTCAGGGCATCGAGAAGACTCTCGCTGTCATCGGCCAACCGCCAGCCGCTGGCGAGATGATCGCGCAGTTGGCCGATCAACACCGATGCCGGTCGTTCACTGTTGTCGCGGATGCTGCGCCCCACCCAACTGACGTACAGCTTTTCCCGGGCCGAAAGCAGCGCTTCCAACAACAGGTAACGGTCATCCTCACGACGGGAACGATCGCCAGGGCGATAATCGCCGCCCATCAGATCGAAGTCCAAGGGTGGCTGGGCTCGCGGGTAATCACCATCATTCATCCCCAGCAGGCACACCAGCTTGAAGGGGATCGCGCGCATTGGCATCAAGGTACAGAAGTTGACGGCTCCGGCCAGGAAGCGTTGGGACAGTCGCCCCTGATCCAGCCCGGCCAACCACGCTTCACGTACCACGGTCAGCGGCAATTCATCTTGCAGCCCCACCGACTCACAGGTTTCCAGCCAGGTTTCACGCAAGTCTTCGAGTTGGGCCAGCAAATAGTCGTCATGCTCGTTGCTCGCCAGGAAAAACAGCTGCATCAGGTCGTGCAGGCGCGCCCCCCATTGCTGCGGCGATGCCGGCTGGGTGAGTTCCTGATGAGCGACTTCCAGGGCATCCAGCAACGCAACCAGCGGACCGATCAATGCCGCATCCAGGCCGCCGATCTCGTCATAGGGCTCGATGCCGTCATAGGCCTGCGAGCTGCCGACAGCGTACCCCAGCAACATGCGACGCAAGCCGAAACGCCAGCTGTTCTGCTCAAGCTCCGCGGGCAAGCCCAACCCGGCACGGTGTTCGGCGCTCATCCCCCAGCGGATCCCCGCCCCTTCGATCCAGCGGTGCAATGTCGGCAGGTCGGCCTCATCGATGCCAAACCGTTCGCGCAACGCCGGGACATCCAGCAGATCGAGGATTTCGCTGACCGGGAAACGACTGTCCGGCAGCTTGAGCAAATGCTCGACGGCGATCAGCAATGGATCACGTCCACGCTGGCCCTGGTCAGTCAGCGTGAATGGAATGAAACGAGGGTCGCTCCGGTCGAGCTGGCCGAACACTGCGCGAATGTGCGGCGCATAACTGTCGATGTCCGGGACCATGACGATGATATCCCGTGGGCGCAGGGTCGGATCCGCACTGAAGTGGGCCAGCAACTGGTCATGGAGTATCTCGACTTCACGCTGGGCGCCGTGGGCCACATGAAAGCGGATCGAGCCGTCTCGCTCCGTATCGACGACAGGCCAGTGCTCCCGGGTTTCGTTCAGGGGGCGCAGCTCCAGGATGTCATCCTGCAACTGACTGAGCAGGGTCGTGGGGGTCCCATCCGTAAACAGGTCGATTCGCCCATCGCGAAATACCGCGCGGTAGCTGTTGGGGTCGTCGTAGCTGTCGAGCAGGTTGATATAGTCGCGCCCCTGTTTGCCCCAGGCAGCCAATAACGGATGGGCATGTTGATGCAGGGTTTGCGGATCGAGGACGGCGGGCATGCCGGTCTTGCGGGCCTGACGCTTGTATTGGTGGCGCAGCAGATCCTTGTCGGCGACGATGTCCGCCCAATGATGACGACACGGGTTATGCACGCAGAGCAGAACCTGGCTGAACCGGGAAAGACCGGCAAGCGCCTCGAGGACTTGGGCAGGCAACGAAGAAATACCGAATACGATGACCCGCGCCGGCAAGCCTTTCGGAGCGACTTCCAGGTTGTTGATACGCTCGATGTAGCGCTGGTGGACGCCGGCACGGCTTTGCGCCATGCCTTGTTCACCCACATCCAGCAACAGAGCACGCCACAGTTCCGCTTGCCAGCAATTCGCCGGTGCGAGCGGCTTGATTTCGCCTCGGACATTTCGTGTCTGGTGTCGACCTTCAGCCCAATCCTCGAGCCAGTCGGCCCGATACACCTGGTACTGGTCGAACAGATCGGCAAGGCGCTCGGACAGTTGATAGCGCTTGCGCAGGTCGGTGTCGTGGGTGAGGAATCGTCGCAAAGGTTCGAAATGAGGCTGCTCGATCAACTGCGGCAGCAGGCGCATCAGGCGCCAGGTCAGCGGAGCCTTGTCCAATAGGGACTTGGCCGGAATCTCGTCCCGCCCCAGGACTGTTCGATACAGCTGCCACATGAAACTGCCCGGCAATTGCACATCAATGGCCGCCGCAATACCGCAGCCGCCGGAGTCATCATCTTCCGGGTCTTCAGCCAGTGCGAGCTTGAGCCATTGGGCAATACCGTTGCTCTGTACCAAGGCGATTTCATTTTCAAGGGGAGCCAGCGGGTAGCGCCGCATCAAGCTGATCACCAGGCTGCGCAATTCATCAAGGCGATTCCCGTGAACCACCATGAAAGCTGGGCTAAGGGACGTTGCGTCCGGCATGAAAGGCATCCTTGAAAATGCAAAAGCTAGGGCAGAACCTTAGCACTGTCGGGGGGTTGTGACAGCCGGAAGCTGTCCGCGCTTGTTGTAAGAACTTTCCGGCGGGCAAAACAAAACCCCTACCTGCATCAGCAGATAGGGGTTTCGGAATTTAATCTTGACGATGACCTACTCTCACATGGGGAAACCCCACACTACCATCGGCGATGCATCGTTTCACTTCTGAGTTCGGGATGGGATCAGGTGGTTCCAATGCTCTATGGTCGTCAAGAAATTCGGTAGCCAGCGCGTGCCTTGCGGTCACGTTTCAGCGAATGGGTATGCGATAGTTTGTGTGTTGCGGTTGAGCGTCGCGAACTTTCGGTTCGTTTCGTCTTCACACACCGCAATCTGGTCTCTTTCGCCCTGGGGCCTGGAGCATTCAAATTGCTTGGGTGTTATATGGTCAAGCCTCACGGGCAATTAGTACAGGTTAG
>NZ_FOVS01000020.1:0-130863 GCF_900115235.1 Pseudomonas sp. NFACC24-1 | reverse complement strand
AATTGGTGCCCAGAAGAAGACTCGAACTTCCACGACCTTGCGGTCACCAGCACCTGAAGCTGGCGTGTCTACCAATTTCACCATCTGGGCAGTATCGGCTACGTGTGTACGTCGTCGATGGCGCGCACTATACGGAGCGTGTTTTTAACTGTAAACCCCTGCGGAGAAAAAAACCGCTAAATTTCACGAGCGGTGCTTTCCGGGGACTTCGAAGGCAGGTCAAATGATCCTGGAAACGCTATTGGATGCTTGAAATTTCCCGTTTCATTAAGCCTATGCCAAACTAACCCGCATATAGACAAGGTGAAAACTCTCTAATGGCCGATTGGCAGTCCCTCGATCCCGAGGCCGCTCGTGAAGCGGAAAAATATGAAAACCCTATTCCTAGCCGCGAACTGATCCTGGCGCATCTCGCCGATCGGGGTTCGCCTGCTAGCCGCGAGCAGTTGGTCGAAGAGTTCGGTCTGACCACCGAGGACCAACTCGAAGCCCTGCGCCGCCGTCTGCGCGCCATGGAGCGCGACGCTCAACTGATCTATACCCGGCGCGGCACCTATGCGCCGGTGGACAAGCTCGACCTGATCCTGGGCCGCATCGCCGGTCACCGTGACGGCTTCGGTTTCCTGATCCCGGACGACGGCAGCGACGACCTGTTCATGAGCCCGGCGCAAATGCGCCTGGTGTTCGACGGTGACCGGGCCCTGGCCCGCGTGTCCGGCCTGGATCGTCGTGGCCGCCGTGAAGGCGTGATCGTCGAAGTGGTATCCCGTGCCCATGAAAGCATCGTTGGCCGTTACTTCGAAGAAGGCGGTATCGGTTTTGTCGTGCCGGATAACCCGAAGGTTCAGCAGGAAGTGCTGATTACCCCGGGCCGTAATGGCGCCGCCAAGGTGGGTCAGTTCGTCGAGGTGAAAATCACCCATTGGCCAACTGCGCGCTTCCAGCCACAGGGCGATATCGTTGAAGTGGTCGGCAACTACATGGCGCCGGGCATGGAAATCGACGTTGCGCTGCGCACCTACGACATTCCTCACGTCTGGCCCGAGGCTGTGCTCAAGGAAGCCGCCAAGCTCAAGCCGGAAGTCGAAGAGAAAGATAAAGAAAAACGCATCGACCTGCGCCATCTGCCGTTCGTCACCATCGACGGCGAAGATGCCCGCGACTTCGACGATGCGGTCTACTGCGAAGCCAAGCCCGGCAAGCTGCGCCTGTTCTCCGGCGGCTGGAAGTTGTTCGTCGCGATTGCCGACGTGTCCAGCTACGTGAAGATCGGTTCGGCCCTGGACAACGAAGCCCAGGTGCGCGGCAACTCCGTGTATTTCCCTGAGCGCGTAATTCCGATGCTGCCTGAGCAGCTGTCCAACGGCCTGTGCTCGCTGAACCCGAAAGTCGACCGTTTGGCCATGGTGTGCGAGATGACCATCTCCAAGACCGGCGAAATGACCGACTACCAGTTCTACGAAGCGGTGATCCACTCCCAGGCGCGCCTGACCTACAACAAGGTCAGCACCATCCTGGAAACGCCGAAGAGCAGTGAAGCCAAGGCCCTGCGTACCGAGTACGCTGGCGTGGTTCCGCACCTCAAGCAGCTGTACTCGCTGTACAAGGTGTTGCTGGGTGCCCGTCACGTGCGTGGCGCGATCGATTTCGAGACCCAGGAAACCCGGATTGTCTTCGGTTCCGAGCGCAAGATCGCCGCGATCACCCCGACGACCCGTAACGATGCGCACAAGCTGATCGAAGAGTGCATGCTGGCGGCCAACGTGGCCACCGCCGAATTCCTCAAGAAGCACGAGATCCCTGCGTTGTACCGCGTGCACGACGGCCCGCCGCCGGAGCGCCTGGAAAAACTGCGCGCCTTCCTCGGCGAGCTCGGCCTGTCCCTGCACAAGGGCAAGGATGGTCCGACGCCGAAGGACTACCAGGCACTGCTGGCCAGCATCAAGGACCGTCCGGATTACCATGTGATCCAGACAGTGATGCTGCGCTCCCTGAGCCAGGCGGTGTACAGCGCTGACAACCAGGGCCACTTCGGTCTGAATTACGAGGCGTACACCCACTTCACCTCGCCGATCCGCCGTTACCCGGACCTGCTCACGCATCGTGCGATCCGCAGCGTGATCCATTCCAAGCAGAACACCCCGCACGTCAAGCGCGCCGGTGCCATGACCATTCCGAAGGCACGGATCTATCCGTACGACGAAGCGGCCCTGGAACAGTTGGGCGAGCAGTGCTCCATGAGCGAACGCCGCGCCGACGAAGCCACTCGCGACGTGGTGAACTGGCTCAAGTGCGAGTTCATGAAAGACCGTGTGGGCGAGTCGTTCCCAGGCGTGATCACGGCAGTGACCGGCTTTGGTTTGTTTGTCGAACTGACCGACATCTACGTCGAGGGCTTGGTGCACGTCACCGCCTTGCCGGGTGATTACTACCACTTCGATCCTGTGCACCACCGCCTGGCGGGCGAGCGTACCGGTCGCAGCTTCCGCCTGGGCGACACCGTGGAAGTGCAGGTCATGCGCGTCGACCTCGATGAGCGCAAGATCGACTTCGGGATGTCTGACAAACCCGCCGAAGCACCGACTGGCCGTAAAAAGCGTGGCGGCGAGTCCGCAGCGCCTGCGACCAGGGGTAAAGGTGCTCCTGCAAAAACCGCAGAGCCTGAGCCAGCCAAGGCCGGTCGCCGTTCGTCCGTCAAGGACAAGGCTCCCGAAGCCTACCGCCCCAGCGATGCAGCGGCGAAAAACGCCGAACTGCGCAAGAGTCGCGAGTTGAAGCAGCAGTTGCTCAACGAAGCCAAAAGCGGTGGTAAAGCGGCGTCTGGGGGAAAGTCCCACGGGGCGGAAAAGCCGTCGAGCAAGCCGAGTAAACACCGTAAAGGCCCGCCAAAAGCGGGGTCGGCCCCCGCGAAAAGCGGCGGGTCGCGCAAACCTAAGGCCAAGTCATGAGTCTGGAAAAAATCTACGGCGTGCACGCCGTAGAAGCACTGCTGCGTCACCACCCCAAACGTGTCAAGCAAGTGTGGTTGGCGGAAGGGCGCAGCGAGCCGCGTGTGCAAGCGTTGGTCGAACTGGCCACCCAGAACAAGGTTGCCATCGGCCAGGCCGAGCGTCGTGAAATGGACGCGTGGGTCGAAGGCGTTCACCAGGGGGTGGTGGCGGACGTCAGCCCGAGCCAGGTCTGGGGCGAGGCGATGCTCGACGAACTGCTCGATCGCACCGAAGGCGCCCCTCTGCTGCTGGTGCTGGACGGCGTGACCGATCCGCATAACCTCGGCGCCTGCCTGCGTTCGGCGGATGCCGCCGGTGCGTTGGCGGTGATCGTGCCCAAGGACAAGTCGGCAACCCTGACGCCAGTGGTGCGCAAGGTGGCCTGCGGCGCGGCGGAAGTGATCCCGTTGGTGGCGGTGACCAACCTGGCGCGCACCCTGGAAAAACTCCAGCAGCGCGGCCTGTGGGTAGTCGGCACGGCGGGCGAGGCCGAGGTCAGCATTTATGACCAGGACCTGACGGGCCCGACGATCCTGATCATGGGCGCCGAAGGTAAGGGCATGCGTCGCCTGACCCGCGAGCATTGCGACTACCTGGTCAAGCTGCCGATGGCGGGCAGCGTCAGCAGTCTCAATGTCTCGGTGGCCACCGGCGTGTGCCTGTTCGAGGCGCTGCGTCAGCGTAGCGTCAAGGCTGTCGCCAAAAAGCCCTAAGCCAGACCAAGTCAAATGTGGGAGCGGGCTTGCTCGCGAAAGCGTTGGATCAGTTGATATCGATGTTGACTGACACTCCGCTTTCGCGAGCAAGCCCGCTCCCACAGAGTTTTGTATTTGGGCAAAGGTTGGGGTTGTTCAAATAATCGCCAATTGCCTTGCGCCGCCCTCGACCCTTCTCTACAATTGCGCCCCTTGCTGTGATGGCAGGCACTTATGTGTCTAGCGTCCACAAGTCCATAAGTGTCATTCACTCCTTGTCTGACCGTTTTTGAGCGGCAGGCTACAACCCGTAAGGAGCATTCATGCGTCATTACGAAATCATCTTTTTGGTCCACCCGGATCAAAGCGAGCAAGTCGGCGGCATGGTTGAGCGTTACACCAAGCTGATCGAAGAAGACGGCGGCAAAATCCACCGTCTGGAAGATTGGGGCCGTCGTCAACTGGCCTACGCAATCAACAATGTTCACAAGGCTCACTACGTGATGCTGAACGTTGAGTGCACTGGCAAGGCCCTGGCCGAGCTGGAAGACAACTTCCGCTACAACGATGCAGTGATCCGTAACCTGGTCATCCGTCGCGAAGAAGCCGTCACCGGCCAATCCGAGATGCTCAAGGCTGAAGAAAACCGCAGTGAGCGCCGTGAGCGTCGCGACCGTCCTGAGCACTCTGACAGCGCCGATGGCGATGACAGCGATAGCGACAGCGACAACAGCGATAACGCTGACGAGTAATCCACGGACCTTTTAAGGAGCCAATCACATGGCACGTTTCTTCCGTCGTCGTAAATTCTGCCGCTTCACCGCTGAAGACGTGAAAGAGATCGATTACAAAGATCTCAACACTCTGAAAGCCTACGTATCCGAGACCGGCAAAATCGTTCCAAGCCGTATCACCGGTACCAAAGCTCGTTATCAGCGTCAGCTGGCCACCGCTATCAAGCGCGCCCGCTTCCTGGCCCTGCTGGCCTACACCGACAGCCACGGCCGCTGAGACCGGGCAGTCGACGAGTAGTAAGGGATTGAATGCATGCGCGCCTTAGCTGACTTCATCATGCGGGGACGTGTGCAGGCCACGTTGGTTGTGGCCGGATCCGCGGCATTGCCGCTGTTGTTCTGGTTGAGTGCCGCCGCTGGGTGCCTTGTGCTCCTGCGGCGCGGTTCGGACGCCTTGAGCGTCCTGGGTATCGGGTTGCTGTCAGCGTTGGTGAGCTGGTACTTCCTGAAGGACCCGACAACACTTCTGGTGTTGCTCGGGGCTGCTGGCCTGGCGTTGGTTTTGCGCGCCGGCCATACCTGGAACCGCGTGCTGCTGTGCAGCGTGGCCGTGGGGTTGTTGTGTGCGGTGAGCCTGGGGACTGTATTCAGTTCCTTCATCGAGTCACTGGCGCAGACGTTCGAACACGTCTTGCCGCTTGCGATGGGTGAGGTCTACGAGACATTCTCGGCAGACCAGAAGGCGTTTCTCACCGCCCTGAGCGCTCCGCTGATGATCATTTCGATAGCGTCTTCGCTGCAGATCTTTAGCGTGCTGTGCCTGATTCTTGGGCGCTATTGGCAGGCGTCGTTGTATAACCCCGGTGGTTTCGGTCGCGAGTTTCGCGCCATCCGATTCCCCAAGAGCGTGGCGCTGTCACTGCTGGCCGTCATGTGTGTCGCTCCGTTTTTCGGACTGCATGCACTGATCCTGTTGCCGTTGTGCAGTGTTGCGCTGGTCTTCGCCGGCCTGGCCCTGATTCACGGGCTGGTGGCGCAGAAGCGACTGGCCACGTTCTGGCTGGTGGGGATATACGTGACGTTGCTGCCTTTCATGCACTTGCTCGGTCCGTTGCTCGTGGTCTTGGCCATCGTTGACAGCCTGATTGATTTTCGCGGTCGTATGGCGTCGAAAGACGCCGACAACGCGAACGGTGAAGGTTAAAAGTTAGAGGATTTTCACATGCAACTGATCCTTCTGGAAAAAATCGCCAACCTGGGCAACCTGGGCGACAAAGTAAACGTTAAGGCCGGCTACGGTCGTAACTACCTGCTGCCTTTCGGCAAAGCCACCGCTGCGACCGCTGCCAACCTGGCTGCGTTCGAAGAGCGTCGTGCCGAGCTGGAAAAAGCCGCCGCAGACCGTAAGGCATCGGCTGAAAGCCGTGCTGCCCAACTGGCCGAGCTGGAAGTGACCATCACTGCCACCGCTGGCGACGAAGGCAAGCTGTTCGGTTCTATCGGTACTCACGACATCGCTGACGCACTGACCGCCTCCGGCGTTGAAGTGGCGAAAAGCGAAGTTCGTCTGCCGAACGGCACCATCCGCAACGTAGGCGAATTCGACGTAGCCGTGCACCTGCACGCCGAAGTTGAAGCCACCGTACGCGTTGTCGTGGTAGCAGCCTAAGCAACACCTGTCGGTTGGCACCCTCGGGTGCTAGCCGGTAACATCGGGCACGATCCTGTTTACAGGTCGTGCCCTTTGTCTTTCTGCAATTGCTGAATTTCATAACCAGACGTGGCCATGAACGAAATCACCGCTCCCGAGCAATATGATCTGCAAACCGCTGCCCTGAAGGTGCCTCCGCATTCCATCGAGGCCGAACAGGCCGTACTCGGTGGCCTGATGCTGGACAACAACGCCTGGGAACGCGTGCTCGATCAAGTCTCCGACGGCGATTTCTACCGGCATGACCACCGCCTGATTTTCCGTGCGATCGCCCGTCTGGCCGATCAGAACATGCCGATCGACGTCGTTACCCTGGCCGAGCAATTGGACAAGGAAGGGCAGACGTCCCAGGTTGGCGGCCTCGGTTACCTGGGCGAACTGGCGAAAAACACGCCGTCGGTCGCCAACATCAAGGCCTATGCGCAGATCGTCCGCGAGCGGGCGACCTTGCGTCAGTTGATCGGCATCAGCACCGAGATCGCCGACAGCGCTTTCAACCCGGAAGGTCGCACCGCCGCCGAGATCCTCGACGAAGCCGAACGGCAGATCTTCCAGATTGCCGAGGCTCGGCCGAAAACCGGCGGCCCGGTGAGCGTCAACGACCTGTTGACCAAGGCCATCGACCGCATCGACACCTTGTTCAACACCGACAACGCCATCACGGGCCTGTCCACCGGTTACACCGACCTCGACGAGAAGACCAGCGGCCTGCAACCGTCCGACCTGATCATCGTCGCCGGCCGTCCGTCCATGGGTAAGACCACCTTTGCGATGAACCTGGTGGAAAACGCCGTGCTGCGCAGCGACAAGGCGGTGCTGGTGTATTCCCTCGAGATGCCAGGCGAATCGCTGATCATGCGTATGCTCTCGTCCCTGGGGCGCATCGACCAGACCAAGGTCCGTTCCGGCCAACTGGAAGACGACGACTGGCCGCGCCTCACCTCGGCGGTCAACCTGCTCAACGACCGCAAGCTGTTCATCGACGATACGGCCGGTATCAGCCCGTCGGAAATGCGCGCCCGGACCCGGCGCCTGGTGCGTGAGCACGGCGATATCGCGCTGATCATGATCGACTACCTGCAGCTGATGCAGATCCCCGGTTCCAGCGGCGACAACCGGACCAACGAGATTTCCGAAATCTCCCGTTCCCTCAAGGCCCTGGCCAAGGAGTTCAACTGCCCGGTGGTGGCGCTCTCCCAGCTGAACCGCTCCCTGGAACAGCGCCCGAACAAGCGCCCGGTGAACTCCGACTTGCGGGAATCCGGAGCGATCGAGCAGGACGCCGACGTCATCATGTTCGTGTACCGCGACGAGGTGTATCACCCCGAGACGGAGCACAAGGGCATCGCCGAAATCATCATCGGCAAGCAGCGGAACGGCCCGATCGGCTTCATCCGCCTGGCGTTCATCGGCAAATACACGCGCTTCGAAAACCTGGCGCCGGGTAGCTACAATTTCGATGACGATGAATAACCTGTGGGAGCGGGCTTGCTCGCGAAGGCGGTCTGCCAGAAGCCTCAGTGTCAACTGACACACCGCCTTCGCGAGCAAGCCCGCTCCCACAGAGGTGCCGCCGATTTCCGACCATGGCCGTCGGAATTGGTCAAAATTTGTGCTATATTCCGCGCCCGCGATTTTTCATCCTTTATACCGGTCATCGACATGCAAGCAGCCAAGCCGTTATTTGACTATCCCAAGTACTGGGCCGAATGTTTCGGCCCGGCGCCGTTCCTGCCCATGAGCAGGGAGGAGATGGATCAGCTTGGCTGGGATTCGTGCGACATCATCATCGTGACCGGTGATGCCTATGTCGATCACCCATCGTTCGGCATGGCGATCATTGGCCGTCTGCTGGAAGCCCAGGGCTTTCGCGTGGGGATCATTGCCCAGCCGAACTGGCAGTCCAAAGACGACTTCATGAAGCTTGGCGAGCCCAACCTGTTTTTCGGTGTCGCGGCCGGCAACATGGACTCGATGATCAACCGCTACACCGCCGACAAGAAAATCCGCTCCGATGACGCCTACACCCCAGGTGGCCTGGCGGGCAAACGGCCGGATCGCGCGAGCCTGGTCTACAGCCAGCGCTGCAAGGAAGCCTACAAGCACGTACCGATCGTGCTGGGTGGTATCGAAGCGTCGCTGCGACGCATCGCCCATTACGACTACTGGCAGGACCGGGTGCGCAACTCGATCCTGATCGACGCCTGTGCCGACATCCTGCTCTACGGCAACGCCGAGCGGGCGATTGTCGAAGTCGCCCAGCGCCTGTCCTATGGCCACAAGATCGAAGACATCACCGACGTGCGCGGTACCGCATTCATTCGTCGCGATACGCCGCAAGGCTGGTACGAAGTCGACTCCACGCGCATCGACCGCCCGGGCAAGATCGACAAGATCATCAATCCGTACGTGAACACCCAGGACACTCAAGCCTGCGCCATCGAGCAGGAGAAGGGGCCGGTTGAGGACCCGAGCGAAGCCAAGGTCGTGCAGATCCTGGCGAGCCCGAAAATGACCCGGGACAAGACCGTGATTCGCCTGCCGTCGGTGGAAAAGGTCCGTGGCGACGCGGTGCTCTATGCCCACGCCAACCGCGTACTGCACTTGGAAACCAACCCAGGCAACGCCCGCGCCCTGGTGCAGAAACACGGCGAAGTCGACGTCTGGTTCAACCCGCCGCCCATTCCGATGACCACCGAAGAAATGGACTACGTGTTTGGCATGCCTTACGCGCGTGTTCCCCATCCGGCGTACGGCAAGGAGAAGATCCCGGCCTACGAGATGATCCGTTTCTCGGTGAACATCATGCGTGGCTGCTTTGGTGGCTGCACCTTCTGCTCGATCACCGAGCACGAAGGCCGGATCATCCAGAACCGCTCCGAAGAGTCGATCATCCGCGAGATCGAAGAGATCCGCGACAAGGTCCCGGGCTTCACCGGGGTCATTTCCGACCTCGGCGGCCCGACCGCGAACATGTATCGCATTGCCTGCAAGAGCCCGGAAATCGAATCCGCGTGCCGCAAGCCGTCCTGCGTGTTCCCGGGCATCTGCCCGAACCTGAACACCGACCATTCTTCGCTGATCCAGCTGTACCGCAGCGCCCGGGCCTTGCCTGGGGTGAAGAAGATTTTGATTGCCTCCGGCCTGCGTTACGACCTGGCGGTCGAGTCGCCGGAATACGTCAAGGAACTGGTGACCCACCACGTCGGCGGTTACCTGAAGATCGCGCCGGAGCACACCGAGGAAGGCCCGCTCAACCAGATGATGAAGCCGGGCATCGGCAGCTATGACAAATTCAAGCGGATGTTCGAGAAGTACACCAAGGAAGCCGGGAAGGAGCAGTACCTGATTCCCTACTTCATCGCCGCTCACCCGGGCACCACCGACGAAGACATGATGAACCTGGCACTGTGGCTCAAGGGCAACGGTTTCCGGGCTGACCAGGTGCAGGCGTTCTATCCGTCGCCGATGGCCACGGCCACTGCCATGTACCACTCGGGCAAGAACCCGCTGCGCAAGGTCACCTACAAGAGCGATGCGGTGACCATCGTCAAGAGCGAGGAACAGCGCCGCCTGCACAAGGCCTTCCTGCGGTATCACGACCCCAAGGGCTGGCCGATGCTGCGTGAGGCGTTGACCCGCATGGGCCGCGCCGATTTGATCGGGCCGGGCAAGAACCAATTGATCCCGCTGCACCAGCCGGCCACCGACAGCTACCAGAGCGCCCGTCGCAAGAACTCGACGCCAGCCGGCAGCCACAAGGTGGCCAAGGAAACCACCAAGATCCTGACCCAGCACACCGGCCTGCCGCCCCGGGCCAGTGATGGCGGTAACCCGTGGGACAAGCGTGAGCAGGCCAAGGCCGCGGCTTTCGCCCGCAACCAGCAGGCCGCCAAGGAACGCAAGGATGCGGCCAAGGGCAAGGGGCCGAAGCCGGCACGCAAGCCTGTGGTGCCGCGCTAACGGGTCAATCTACGATGAAAAACGCCAGCCTCAGTGCTGGCGTTTTGCTTTCTAGCGACGGTGCTGCCCATTTGCTATCTTGGCCGCCGCCGGTGCCAGCCTACCCAATGCAATAACGCCGAGCGCTGCTTCCTTGTGGCGAGGGGATTTATCCCCGTTGGGCTGCGGAGCAGCCCTGAAATCTGTTGCTTCGATGGGGCCGGCTGATTGCGCTAAGTCTTTTTTGGGGCTGCTGCGCAGCCCAACGGGGCGGTGCGACGTTTCGCTAAATCCCCTCGCCACAGGGTTCAGTGTGGGTAACGTCTAACCCTCCGATTCTCAAGGACGATTCATATGAGCAGCGCTACAACGGGCATCGGCATGGACCTGAGCTTCTCCCAGTTCATGGCCCGCAAACGCATTGAAAGCCAGATCAACCTGCCGCGCCTGTTTGCCGCCATTGACGCCGATCCTGGCATCGCCGGGGCGGGTGTGGTGTATGTCGATTCCGAATACAACGTCGTGACCCTGCGCGAGTTCAAGCCGATTTGCAGCATCGCGCCCAAGCGCATCATTTTGCGCGAGGCGAAAAAGTACATCGCGCCGCAGCAGTTCATCGATCAGGTCAAAAGCAGCCCCCGCGAGTCCAAGCTCGGGCTTGAAGCAACCAACGCCGGCTTGTCCTGTGTCGCCGCGGTGATCGGTTGGGTGGTGGTGTTCAGTGGCAGCGTCGCGGTGCCCTTTACGGCGGGGGCAAGTGCCTTTGTCGTTGCCCTGGGTGCCGCTGCCGCGACGGCCAGTACCGCGCAATGTGTCATTGGCGGGATGCGGGTGGCCAATGAGCTGAGCAATCCGACCGGCAACGATGAGATGAACGACGCCGACTGGTACAACATCGTGTCGCCGATCCTTGACGGGGTTTCTCTGGTGGGTGTCGGTGGCTCGGCCCTGACGACTGTCCGGCTGCTCAAGGCCAACAAGGCGGCCGCCACCGGAAAGAGTTGGTATCAGTTGCTCAAGGGGCTGAATCGGCAAGAGCGCAGCAAACTGACCAAGGAGCTGTTGACGCTGAGGGACCCGAGCCTGACCGCGAAGCTGCTCAAGCTGCAGCAGCGCGCGGGAGCCCTGCCCAAACGTTATTCGTCTGCCGAGATCAGGCACGCGACGCTGACGCAGATAAAGGACTCCCTCGGAGGCGCGCTGGGGGTCATTGGCAGTTATACCGGTGATGGCGCCGTGAAGACGGTTGCCGTCGGCCTGTACGAGGAGTTCACGGAATGATCGGGGGCGGATCGCTGAAGTCATTCCTCGCCCGTTATTTTCCGGTGTTCATGGGGACGATCCTGCTGGGCTGCTTTTCCGGGTCCACGCTGCTTGTGTTGGCTGGGGCCACGTATTGGCGTGCCCTGGAGCCGTCAACCAGGACCGACTATGTCGGGCTCGGCACCTTGGCCCTGGTGCTCGTCCTGGTCCTGGGCAACCTCTTGATCGCTCGCGGGCGTGCCTGGGCGGTCTGGTGGGTGGCGGGGTATTTCCTGGCCTGTCTGGCAGCGGTGCTGCCGACGTTCGCTTATGGAGCGCATCAGGGCGTATACCTCTTCGCCTTGCTGTTGCCACTGCTGGGGCTGTTACTGCTCAACAGCAAGCGTCATCGGGAAATGCGCAGCAAACTCGTCGATATCCGCCGTCAACGCGCGCTGATCATTCAGGCCGCCAAGGCCTCACGCCCGCGTCGCTGAGTCGATTCGCGCCGCATTTATGTGCATTCCTTTACAGATGAATACGGGCATCGCGCGTTTTTAGTGCTCTACTGCCTTGAGTAGACAAAGAAAGTGTCGGGCCTGCCTGCATGGCATAAGTCTTGCGCCGCTTTCGATACCGCCCAGGCTCGCAGGAGGCACGTCGTGTCGATCCATGTCGCATTGCATCACGTCACGCATTACCGCTACGACCGCGCCGTCGAACTCGGCCCGCAGATCGTTCGCCTGCGCCCGGCAGCCCACAGCCGCACGCGGATTCTTTCCTATGCGCTGAAGGTTTCGCCCGAGCAGCATTTCATCAACTGGCAGCAAGACCCCCAGGGCAATTACCTGGCGCGGCTGGTATTTCCCGAGAAAACCCGGGAGCTGCGGATCGAAGTCGATCTGCTGGCGGAAATGGCGGTGTTCAATCCGTTCGACTTCTTTCTCGAGCCCTACGCCGAGAAAATTCCGTTTGCCTACGCGGCTGACGAACGCAAGGAGCTGGCGCCTTACCTGGAAACCCTGCCGCTGACGCCGAGGTTCCAGGCCTACCTGGACGGCATCGACCGCACGCCGCTGCCGGCGGTGGATTTCCTGGTGGCGCTCAACCAGCGCCTGAGCGAAGACATCAACTACCTGATCCGCATGGAACCCGGCGTCCAGACCCCGGAGCATACCCTTGAGCACGCGTCCGGCTCGTGCCGCGACTCGGCCTGGTTGTTGGTGCAGCTGTTGCGCAACCTTGGCCTGGCCGCGCGGTTTGTCTCCGGTTACCTGATCCAGTTGACCGCCGACGTGAAGAGCCTCGATGGCCCGTCCGGCACCGACGTCGACTTCACCGACTTGCATGCCTGGTGCGAGGTCTACCTGCCCGGTGCCGGCTGGATCGGCCTGGATGCGACGTCCGGGCTGTTCGCCGGTGAAGGCCATATCCCGCTGGCCTGTAGTCCCGATCCGTCCTCGGCGGCACCGATCAGTGGCCTGGTGGAGCCCTGCGAGTGTGAGTTCAGCCACGAAATGTCCGTCGAGCGGGTCTGGGAGGCGCCGCGGGTGACCAAGCCTTACACCGACGCGCAATGGTTGGCAATCCAGGCCCTGGGACGGCAGATCGATGCCGACCTGCTGGAGGGCGATGTGCGCCTGACCATGGGCGGCGAACCGACCTTTGTCTCCATCGATGACCCGGACGGCGCCGAGTGGAACACCGCGGCACTCGGGCCGGACAAGCGCCGGCTCTCCGCCGAGCTGTTCCAGCGCATGCGCAATCACTATGCGCCCAAGGGGCTGGTGCATTTCGGCCAGGGCAAGTGGTACCCCGGCGAGCAACTGCCGCGCTGGTCGCTCAACTGCTATTGGCGGCGCGACGGGGTGCCGATCTGGCACAACAGCGCGTTGATCGCCGACGAGCAGGAGGATTACGGCGCCGATGGCGAACTGGCCGGACGCTTTCTGGCGAGTGTCGCCGAGCGTTTGAAGATTCCTGCGCGGTTCGTGTTTCCGGCCTACGAAGACAACTTCTATTACCTCTGGCGCGAAGGCGCGCTGCCTTCGAACGTCACGGCCGAGGACCCACGCCTGGAGGACGCTCTGGAGCGTGCACGGTTGCGCAAGGTCTTCAGCCAGGGCCTGGACAAGGTCATCGGCCAGGTCCTGCCGTTGGCTCGCACCGCCAAGGGGGATCAGTGGCAAAGCGGCCGCTGGTACCTGCGTGACAACCACTGCCGCCTGGTGCCGGGGGATTCGCCCCTGGGGTATCGCTTGCCACTGGCGTCCCAGCCTTGGGTGACGGCGGCCGAGTACCCGTTCATCCACCCCACAGACCCGAACCAGGACTTGCCCGAACTGCCTGGCACCGAGCAACTGGCGCGTCACGGCGAGGCGGCGGCTGAGCAGGAGCGTGTCCCGGAGATCGACAAGTCCGCCGACTGGCTGACCCGCACCGCCTTCTGTGCCGAGGCCCGCGAAGGCCGGCTCTATCTGTTCATGCCGCCCCTGGAGCGGGTCGAGGATTACCTGGAACTGGTCAGCGCCATCGAGGCGACGGCTGAGGAGCTGCGGTGTCCGGTGCTGTTGGAAGGCTACGAGCCGCCGAGCGACCCGCGCCTGAGCAATTTCCGCATCACCCCCGACCCCGGTGTGATCGAGGTCAACGTACAACCTTCGGCGACCTGGGATGAATTGGTCGAGCGCACTGAATTTTTGTATGAAGAAGCGCGACAGACCCGACTGACCACCGAGAAATTCATGATCGATGGCCGGCACACCGGCACGGGTGGCGGCAACCATTTCGTACTGGGTGGCGCGACACCGGCCGATTCACCGTTCCTGCGACGTCCCGACCTGCTGCGCAGCCTGATCAGTTACTGGCATAACCACCCGTCGTTGTCCTACCTGTTTTCCGGGTTGTTCATCGGCCCGACCTCCCAGGCGCCCCGCGTGGACGAGGCGCGCAACGACGCCTTGTACGAGCTGGAAATCGCGTTCGCGCAAATGCCACAGCCCGGCGAAGAGTGTCCACCGTGGTTGGTCGATCGCTTGTTGCGCAACCTGTTGATCGACGTGACCGGCAATACGCACCGCGCCGAATTCTGTATCGACAAACTCTATTCGCCGGATGGCGCCACTGGGCGCCTCGGCCTGTTGGAGTTGCGTGCGTTCGAGATGCCGCCCCACGCCCGCATGAGCCTGGCCCAGCAATTACTGCTGCGGGCGCTGGTGGCGCGGTTCTGGCGCGAGCCTTATGCGCCGGCGAAACTGGCCCGCTGGGGCACCGAGCTGCATGACCGTTTCCTGCTGCCGCACTTTATCGAACAGGATTTTGCCGACGTCATCCATGAGCTGAACGCCGCCGGCTACCCGCTGCGGGCCGAATGGTTCGCCGCGCACCTGGAGTTCCGCTTCCCCAAGGTGGGCGATTACGCGGTCAGCGGTATCGAGCTGCAATTGCGCCAAGCCCTCGAGCCTTGGCATGTGCTGGGGGAGGAGGGCGCGGTGGGCGGCACCGTGCGTTATGTGGATTCCTCCCTGGAGCGTTTGCAGGTCAAGCTCAGCGGCCTGGCGCCGCAACGCTACCTGCTGACCTGCAATGGCGTGCCGGTGCCGTTGCAACCGACTGGCCGAATCGGCGAATTTGTCGCTGGGGTGCGTTTCCGAGCGTGGCAACCGGCCAACTGCCTGCAACCGACTATCCCGGTGCATGCGCCGCTGGTTTTCGATTTGCTCGATACCTGGATGCAACGTTCCGTGGGCGGTTGCCAGTATCATGTGGCCCATCCGGGCGGGCGCAACTATGACAGCCTGCCGGTGAATGCCAACGAGGCCGAGAGCCGGCGCATGGCGCGCTTCTTCCGTCTCGGGCACACGCCGGGGAAACTGCCGATACCCAGCCTGGCAGTGGATGACGAGTTTCCACTCACGCTCGACCTGCGACGTTTTCAGGACGCATCAAAAAAATAAAGAAGCCGTTCGACTGCGTAGGAACTGCGGTGTAGGAGCTGTGTAGGAGCTGTCGAGTGAAACGAGGCTGCGATCTTTCCCCTACCAATTGAGTCTGGAGCGAAAGATCAAAAGATCAAAAGATCGCAGCCTTCGGCAGCTCCTACAGGACACAACCCAGCGTTTCGCCACAATCTTCACCTATCCGGGCGTCATGCGCTTGCGCTAGTCTCACCTTTCATTGCCGTCTGCCGAGCTTTCCATGCCTGACCTGCTTGACCGTTACCCGCTGACGACGGGCACCTATCACGAATTAATGGACGACAGCGGTGCGGTACGTACGCACTGGCGGCGGCTGTTCGACCAGTTGCAGCGCAGCACGCCGGCCCAGTTGCTCCAGCGCCAGGCCCTGCTGGCCCGGCAGATCCAGGAAAACGGCGTGACCTACAACGTCTACGCCGATCCGAAAGGCGCTGACCGGCCGTGGGAACTGGACCTGCTGCCCCATGTGATCGACCCGCAGGAATGGAAGCATCTGTCCGCCGGAATCGCCCAGCGTGCGCGATTGCTCAATGCGGTGCTGGCCGACCTGTACGGGCCGCAGCGGCTGATCAGCGAAGGGCTGTTGCCGGCGGAGCTGGTGTTCGGGCACAACAATTTCCTCTGGCCCTGCCAGGGCATCGCGCCGCCGGACGGCAGTTTCCTGCACTTGTATGCGGTGGATCTGGCGCGCACGCCCGACGGCCGCTGGTGGGTCACGGCGGACCGGACCCAGGCGCCTTCGGGGGCCGGGTACGCGTTGGAAAATCGCATGATCGTTTCCCGTGCATTTCCCGACTTGTATCGCGACTTGAAGGTGCGGCACCTGTCCGGATTTTTCCGCACCTTGCAGGAAACCCTGGCGCGACAGGCGCCCAGCGACGGCGAGTCGCCGCTGGTGGTGCTGTTGACGCCGGGGCGGTTCAACGAAAGCTATTTCGAACACCTGTACCTGGCGCGCCAGTTGGGCTATCCGCTGGTGGAGGGCGGCGACCTGACGGTTCGCGATGCTACGGTCTACCTCAAGACCCTCAGTGGCCTGCGCCGGGTCCACGCCATCATGCGCCGGCTCGACGACGATTTCTGCGACCCCCTGGAGCTGCGCACCGATTCGGCCCTCGGCGTGCCGGGGTTGCTGGAAGCCGTGCGCCAGGGCCGGGTGCTGGTGGCCAATGCCTTGGGCAGTGGCGTGCTGGAGTCGCCGGGCCTCCTGGGCTTTCTGCCGAAGATCAACCAGTACCTGTTCGGCGAAGAACTGCTGCTGCCGTCCATCGCCACCTGGTGGTGCGGTGAGCCGCCGGTGTTGGCCCAGGCCCTGGAAAAATTGCCGCAACTGTTGATCAAGCCGGCGTTTCCGTCCCAGAGTTTCAGTCCGGTGTTCGGTCGCGACCTGAGCGAGGCGCAGCGCGGCCAACTGGCGGCGCGCATGCAGGCACGGCCTTATGCCTATGTCGCCCAGGAACTGGCGCAACTGTCCCAGGCACCGGTCTGGCAGGCCGAAGATGGGCAAATCCAGCCCCGGGCGATCGGCATGCGCATGTATGCCGTGTCCGGCAAGGATGATTATCGGGTGCTGCCGGGTGGCCTGACCCGGGTGGCCGCCGAGGCCGATGCCGAAGTGGTGTCGATGCAGCGCGGTGGCGCCAGCAAGGACACCTGGGTCTTGGGAGAGCAGGCGCCCGGCGGTGAACAATGGAAGGCCCAGCGAACCGTGGGGGTCCATGACCTGGTTCGACGGGATCCGTACCTGCCTTCGCGGGTGGTGGAAAACCTGTTCTGGTTCGGCCGCTACTGCGAGCGTTGCGATGGCAGCGCGCGGTTGTTGCGGATCATGCTGGCGCGTTATGTCGATGGCGACGATCCGCAGGCCCTGCAATCGGCGGTGGCGCTGGGCGAAAGCCTGATGCTGCTGCCCGAAGAGGGCGAACTGCCCGAGCGTTTGCTGGCGGCACTGCTGGGGGACGACTGGTCGTTCAGCCTGCGCTCCAACCTGCAGCGCTTGCAATGGGCCGCCTCGCAGGTGCGCGGCAAGCTGTCCCGGGAGAACTGGCAGGCGCTGGTGGAGCTGCAGCGCGAAGCCATGGAACTGGAAACCGAGGAAGCGGACTTCGGCGAGTTGCTGGATTTCCTCAATCGGCTGGTGATGTCCCTCGCGGCGTTGTCCGGGTTCGCCCTGGACGACATGACCCGCGACGAAGGCTGGCGCTTCCTGATGATCGGCCGGCGCCTGGAGCGCCTGCAGTTTCTCAGCAGTAGCCTGGCGGCGTTCCTGCGCAGCGATGCGGTATTCGATCAGGCTGGGCTTGAGTGGTTGCTGGAACTGGGCAACAGCAGCATCACCTACCGCTCGCGTTATTTGGCGGTGGCCCAGTTGATCCCGGTGCTGGACTTGCTGCTGCTGGACGAACAGAACCCCCACGCGGTGCTCTTCCAGTTGAAGCTGGTGACCCGCACGCTCAAGCGCTTGAACGATGATTTTGCCGCCCCCAGGGAAACCGCCTTGCCGGACCTGGTCGCACGCCTGTCACGCTTTGACCTGCGTTGCCTGGAAAACCCGCTGTTCGGTGAAGCGAGCCTGCGCGCCGCGCTCGATGGGTTGGCCGACCTGTTGCAGGAAGTGGCCGATGCCAGCGGCCAGGTGTCCGATCGCCTGGCCTTGCGTCATTTCGCCCACGTCGATGACGTCAGCCAACGCACGGTGTCCGTCTGATGAACGCTCGTTACCAGATCCTCCACGACACCCATTACCACTATGACAGCCCGGTGTCCCTGGCCCAGCAGCTTGCTCATCTGTGGCCTCGGGCCTGTGACTGGCAGCGTTGCACCGAACAGCAACTGTTGATCAGCCCGGAACCGACGACCCGGCGCGATGAACAGGATGTGTTTGGCAACCCGCTGACCCGGCTGGCCTTTGAACGGCCCCATGACGAGCTGCTGGTCAATGCCCGCCTGAGCGTCGAGGTGCTGGCCCGTCCCGAGCTGGATTTCAACCTGTCCCCGGCCTGGGAGTCGACCCGCAACGCGCTGACCTACAGTGGCCGGCCATTGGCGGCGCCGTTGCTGGAGGCGTGCCGTTATCGTTTCGAATCACCCTATGTGCACCTCAAGCGCAGCTTCGTCGAGTTTTCCGAAAGCTGCTTCCCGCCGGGGCGGCCGTTGATGTTTGGTGTTCGAGCGCTGATGGAGAAGATTTTCGAGGAATTCACCTTCGACGCCGAGGCGACCCAAGTGGCGACGCCGCTGGTGGAGGTGCTGGAACGGCGGCGGGGCGTATGCCAGGACTTCGCCCACCTGATGCTGGCTTGCGTGCGCTCTCGCGGCCTGGCGGCGCGTTACGTCAGCGGCTACCTGCTGACGCAGCCGCCGCCCGGCCAGCCCCGGCTGATTGGCGCCGATGCGTCCCATGCCTGGGTCTCGGTGTATTGCCCGGTGTTGGGGTGGGTGGACTTCGACCCGACCAACAACGTCCAACCGGCCCTGGAACACATCACCCTGGCCTGGGGCCGGGATTTTTCCGATGTGTCACCGTTGCGGGGCGTGATCCTGGGGGGCGGTGCCCATGATCCTGAAGTGCGGGTGACGGTGATGCCGTTGGAGTCATGAACACTGTGTGAACAATGTGGGAGCGAGCTTGCTCGCGATAGCGTCGTGTCAGCCAATGAGGAGTTGACGGTTAATTCGCTATCGCGAGCAAGCTCGCTCCCACAGTGTGGATCGGATCATCGGGCCCTGGGGGAATCAGGCGTCGGGAGCCTGATCTTTCGGTGCATCACCATCCTCTTCTGCTGCTACTTCGCCTTCGGTATCCGGGGTCAGTGCGGCTTCTTCTTCAGCTGTGGCTTTCTTGCGCTGCAGCTTTTCCTCTTTCTTCTGCTCCTTGGCCAAGTCTCTCTGACGTTTGGCGAAGGAATAATTGGGTTTGGCCATGGGCGATCCTCTGGGGTCGAAGGTGAGGTTGAGCGGCGCATATTCTGCCCTGTATCGGGGCCGAGCCGTTAGCTGGGTTTTTGTTCGGCCCATTTTGGCTGTACGGACGGTTGCCATTCGTCCAGGGCATCGAGCAGGTTCTGCGCGGATTCGCTCACTTGCAGCATGTCACGATGGGGCGCGCGGACGAAGCCTTCGTCGACGATATGATCGAGAAAAGCGGTGAGCTTGCTGTAGAAACCGTTCACTTCCAACAGCCCCAGCGGTTTGCCGTGGTAGCCGAGCTGGCCCCAGGTCCAGACTTCGAACAACTCCTCCAGCGTGCCGAGGCCGCCGGGCAGGGCGATGAAGGCATCGCTGAGTTCAGCCATGCGCGCCTTGCGAGCATGCATGCCGTCCACCACTTCCAGGCGGGTCAGGCCGCTGTGGCCGATTTCCTTGTCCTTCAGGCTTTGCGGGATGATGCCGACGACTTCGCCGCCAGCCGCCAGGGCCGCGTCGGCGACGACACCCATCAGGCCGACGGCCCCGCCGCCATAGACCAGGGTCAGTTTTCGTTCCGCCAACGCCCGCCCGAGGGCCTGCGCCGCTTCACGATACGCAGGGTCGGTGCCAGTGCTGGCGCCGCAAAATACACAAACAGACGCAATGGACATGCTTTACTCCGTGGTCAGTCACTGCACCAGAGTAAAGCCTGGCCTATGCTGCGCAAAGGACTTAAACCTCGCGCCGGGGTTTTTCATAGGTGCCACTGGCGCCACAGGCGTAGGCGGCGAGCAAGCTGCATAACAGGCTATTGAAGTTCATGGCGGTCGCTCCAGAGGTTGATGGGGCTGATCATAGGGGCGCGTCATACTTCTGGCTGGTTGATTATGTCCATCAGGCTGATAGCCTTAAGTTGTATACAATCTTTGACTCAGGTCATAGTAACTTGCCGGAAAATCAGGCAGTCTTTCCCTTTGACGGATTTTTGTTAACCATGCCTTGGAGATTCACGATGTTTGCCAAACTTGTTGCAGTATCCCTGTTGACGCTGGCCAGCAGCCAACTGATGGCAGCGGAGTGCAAGACCACCATCGACTCGACCGACCAGATGTCCTTCAACACGAAGGCCATCGAGATCGACAAGAGCTGCAAGACGTTCACCGTTGAGCTGACCCACTCGGGCAGCTTGCCGAAAAACGTCATGGGCCATAACTGGGTGCTGAGCAAAGAGGCCGACATGCAGCCGATCGCCACCGATGGCCTCGCTGCCGGTATCGACAAGAACTACCTCAAGGAAGGTGATGCCCGCATCATCGCCCACACCAAACTCATCGGCGCCAAGGAAACCGACTCGGTGACCTTTGACGTGTCGAAACTTGATGCCGCTGAAAAATACGGCTTCTTCTGCTCGTTCCCGGGCCATATCTCGATGATGAAGGGCACCGTTACGCTGAAGTGATCAATTTCAGGTACAAAAAAAGCGCCCATGCAGGGCGCTTTTTTATGCCAGGCAACCGCTCCTTGTGGGAGCTCGCTCGCGATGACGGCAGCACATCCAACATCAATGCAAACTGACCCACCGCTATCGCGAGCAAGCTCGCTCCCACAGAGCCCACAGGGATTGCCGGTCAGGGGGCGTAAGGCATCACCCGCTTGTGCTCGGTCTTGCGATAGGTGTCGCAAATGATCCTGGCCGCCTCTTCTCGAATCGGTTGGCCGTGCAGGAACGCATCGATCTCGGCGTAGGTCACGCCGTGGGAGGCTTCATCCGGCTTGCCTGGCGACAGGTCTTCAAGATCGGCGGTGGGGACTTTTTCCACCAGCGATTCCGGCGCGCCAAAGTCCCGGGCGATGGCCCGGACCTGGTTTTTCACCAGGCCGCTCAACGGCGCCAGGTCGCAGGCGCCGTCACCGAACTTGGTGAAGAACCCCATGACCGCTTCGGCCGCATGGTCAGTGCCGATCACCAGGCCCTGCTCGGCCCCGGCGATCGTGTATTGCGCCACCATGCGCATCCGCGCCTTGGTATTGCCCAGAACGAAGTCCCGCGAGACCGCCGCCTTGCCTTCGAACGCCGCGACTTGCTCGGCCAAGGCCTTGACCGCCGGGCCAATATTGACGGTATGGCGCTCGTCGGGATCGATGAAGTCCACACAGGCCTGTGCTTCATGCTCATCGAACTGGGTTTCGTACGGCAGGCGCACGGCGATGAACTTATAGGCGGCATTGCCGGTTTTCTCCCGCAGTTCGCGCATGGCACGTTGGGCCAGCAGCCCGGCGGTCAGTGAGTCGACGCCTCCGCTGATGCCCAGCACGAGGGACTTGAGCCCGGAATTGACCAGGCAATCCTGGATAAAGCTCACTCGCCGGGCGATTTCGGCCTTGAGGTCGGCGTCATGGGCGAACGGTGGCTGGACCTTGAGCTGTTCAGCAATCTCACGCTGTACGGCTTGCATGAATTCACTCCTTGCGTATCAAAGGGCGGCAGGTACTTGGAAAACGTGTCGCATGTAGGCGACGAAATTCGGGTCCTTGCAGTGGGTCTTGCCGGGCTCGTCTGAAATCTTGGCCACGGGTTGCCCGTCACAGCTGATCATTTTAAGCACGATGCTCATGGGCTCGACACCCGGAATGTCACAGGTCAGATTGGTGCCAATACCGAAGCTGACATTAATGCGACCACGCAACGCGCGAAAAATCTCCAGGCATTTGGGCAGTGTCAGGCTATCGGAGAACACCAGGGTCTTGCTCATCGGGTCGATGCCGAGCTTGTGGTAGTGGGCAATGGCTTTTTCGCCCCAGATCACCGGGTCGCCGGAGTCATGGCGCAAACCGTCGAACAGCTTGGCGAAGAACAGATCGAAATCCTTGAGGAAGGCATCCATGGTGATGCAGTCGGTGAGGGCGATCCCCAGCAGGCCCCGGTACTCGCGGACCCAGCAATCGAGGGCGGCGATCTGGCTGTCGATCAGCCGCGGGCCCAGTTGCTGGTGGGCCATGATCCATTCATGGGCCATGGTGCCCAGGGGTTTCATGTCCAGCTCCCGGGACAGGTGCACGTTACTGGTACCGACGAAACGCCCGGGGAAATCATGCTTGAGCACGTTGACCACTTCTTCCTGGACGCGGAAGGAAAACCGCCGACGGGTGCCGAAATCCGCGACTTGCAGTTCGGACAGCTCCTCGGCGCTGGCGTTGGCGCTCAGCCAGTCGAACTTGCGATACAGCTGCTCGCGGGCCTGCTCCAGGACGATTTCACGGTAGCGATAGCGATTGCGCACTTCGCTGACAATGGCCAGCAGCGGCACTTCGAACAGAATCACGTGCAACCAGGGCCCGCGCAGGCGGATGAACAGCTCGCCGTTGTCGATGCCGGTGTGGACGTAGCGCAGGTTGAAGCGAAACAGGCCGAGGAACCGCAGGAAATCCGGCTTGAGAAAACTGATACGTTCCAGGAAACCCAACTGGTCGGCGCTCAGGCTCAGCTCCGCCAGGCGCTCGATCTGGAAGCGGATCTCCGCCAGGTACGGACGCAGGTCTTCGCTGTTGCGGCAACGAAACTCCCACTCGACTTCGACGTTGGGGTAGTTGTGCAGCACCGCCTGCATCATCGTCAGTTTGTAGAAGTCGGTGTCGAGCAGGTTCTGCACGATACGATCGGCAAATACGCTCTCGCTCATAACGGGAATCTCCAGACAGGCCACTGCGGTGGGCAGCGGGGTGCAGCGGTTTGGGATGAAGGGGGTTAGTGGCGCATAACCTGGGTGGGGATTGCCAGTGATTTTTGGTCACCGGTTCTTCTCTGGCAAAGGTCTCTCTACTGTGGCGAGGGGATTCATCCCCGCTGGGCGCGTAGCGCCCCATCAATTGTCGGGCCTGCTGCGCAGTCCAACGGGGATAAATCCCCTCGCCACAAAGGGGAAAGCCAATGGCTATTGCGGCGTACCCGGGGCGTCGAGCTGCTCCAGCATCCATTCCACGAAAAGCCGCACCTTGGGCACTTCCGCCGAGTGTTCGGGGTAGGCCAGGTAGTAAGCATCGGTGCTCGGCATCGCATGCTGCCAGGGAATGACCAGTTTGCCGTCGGCCAGTTCTTCTTCCACCAGAAACCGCGGCAGCAGGGCGACGCCGCAGCCGACCTGGGCGGCCCGAATGCACATGTAGAAGGTTTCGAACCGCGGCCCGTGGTAGCTGTGTTCGGTGTGGTAGCCCTGGCTGTCGAACCAGTCGTGCCAGGCCTGGGGGCGCGAGGCGTTTTGCAGCAGCACCAGCTCGGCCAGTTGGGTCGGGTCGGTGAAGGCCTGGGCAGGCAGGCTGCCGGGCGCGCAGACCGGCACCAGCTCTTCGTCGAACAGTCTCCGGGATTCGGTGCCAGGGCGTGAACCCTGGCCGAAGTAGAACGCCAGGTCGCTGCGCCCCTGCTGCAAGTCGTCGGCTTCCTGCTCGCTGCGCAGGTCCAGATGGATTTTCGGATGACGCAACCGCCAGCCCTTCAGGCGGGGCACCAGCCAGCGGGCACCGAAGGTCGGAGGCGTGGAAACACGCAGCACTTCGGTATCGCCGCCGTAGGAGCGCAGGTAGTGGGTGGACATCTCCACCTGGGTAAGGATTTTTCGCACTTCCCCCAAGTACAACTCCCCGGCCGGTGTCAGTTGCAAGCGGCGGCGCACACGCCGAAACAGCAAGTGCTGCAACAGTTCCTCGAGCTGGGCGACCTGTTTGCTGACGGCGCTCTGGGTCAGATGGAGTTCTTCGGCGGCACGGGTAAAGCTCAGGTGGCGAGTCACGGCTTCGAAGCACTGGAGTGCTGTGATCGACGGTAAATAGCGCTTATTGAGCATGACGTGGGCCTTTTTCTTGTTGCTCTATAAATCGAGTCAGGGGCAGCATGAATAAACGGAATGATATCTCGCTTAATGGTCGTTTGTTGGCAAGACTCGGGCCAGCTAAAACTAGAGGCCTGAGCGGACGGCGATTGTCCGTCCGCCAATCTTTTATCGCTCGTTTAGAGGAGTTACCCCATGGTTGCTGCATTGCTTGATCGTCTGGGCGTCAATCCGGCCTTGTATCAGGGCGGCACACAGCCGGTGCATTCGCCTATCGATGGCAGCCGCATCGGCGCCGTGAACTGGGAAGGCGCCGCTGAAGTCGAGCAGCAGGTCAGCCGTGCCGAGCACGCCTTCGACCTGTGGCGCCAGGTGCCGGCCCCGCGTCGCGGCGAGCTGGTGCGTCAATTCGGCGATCTGTTGCGTGAATACAAGGCCGACCTCGGCGAGCTGGTGTCGTGGGAAGCCGGCAAGATCACTCAGGAAGGCCTGGGTGAAGTGCAAGAGATGATCGACATCTGCGACTTCGCCGTCGGCCTGTCCCGCCAGTTGTACGGCCTGACCATCGCCTCCGAGCGTCCGGGCCACCACATGCGTGAATCCTGGCATCCGCTGGGTGTGGTCGGGGTGATCAGTGCCTTCAACTTCCCCGTCGCGGTCTGGGCTTGGAACACCACGCTGGCCCTGGTCTGTGGCAACTCGGTGATCTGGAAACCCTCGGAAAAGACCCCGCTCACCGCCCTGGCGTGCCAGGCGTTGTTCGAACGCGTGCTGAAGAACTTCAGCGACGCACCACCGTACCTGAGCCAGGTGATCATCGGCGGTCGCGATGCCGGTGAAGCCCTGGTGGATGATCCGCGCGTGGCCTTGATCAGCGCCACCGGCAGCACCCGCATGGGTCGTGAAGTGGCGCCGAAAGTCGCCGCGCGTTTCGCCCGCAGCATCCTCGAACTGGGCGGTAACAACGCCATGATCCTGGCGCCGAGCGCCGACCTGGACATGGCGGTGCGCGCCATCCTGTTCAGCGCCGTCGGCACCGCCGGCCAGCGTTGCACCACCCTGCGCCGGCTGATCGCCCACGAGTCGGTGAAGGAAGAAATCGTCACCCGCCTCAAGGCCGCCTACTCGAAAGTACGCATCGGTCATCCGCTGGAAGGCAACCTGGTCGGGCCACTGATCGACAAGCACAGCTTCGACGGCATGCAGGACGCGCTGGAGCAGGCCCTGAGCGAAGGCGGGCGCGTGTTTGGGGGCAAGCGCCAGCTCGAAGACCAGTTCCCGAATGCCTATTACGTCTCGCCGGCCATCGTCGAGATGCCCGAGCAGAGTGATGTGGTGCGCCACGAAACCTTCGCACCGATCCTGTACGTGGTCGGCTACAAAGACTTCGCCGAAGCCCTGCACCTGAACAATGCCGTGCCCCAGGGCCTGTCGTCCTGCATCTTCACCACCGACGTACGTGAAGCCGAGCAGTTCATGTCGGCCGTGGGCAGCGACTGCGGCATCGCCAACGTCAACATCGGCCCGAGCGGCGCGGAAATCGGCGGCGCATTCGGTGGCGAAAAAGAAACCGGCGGCGGTCGCGAATCCGGCTCCGATGCGTGGCGCGGCTACATGCGCCGCCAGACCAACACCGTGAACTACTCGCTGGAGTTGCCGTTGGCCCAGGGGATTACCTTCGACTGAGGCTTGAGCCAAGCGGTGATCCCATGTGGGAGCGGGCTTGCTCGCGAAGGCGGTGTATCAGTCGACATCGATGTTGTATGAACGTCCGCTTTCGCGAGCAAGCCCGCTCCCACAATTGAATGTGTGGTGGTTGGGTTTCTTTTTCGGAGTCTGGCAATGCCGTTACGCGAAGAGTGTCTGTGGGAAAAACTGACGCCGCAAAGGCCTGAAAACAGTGCCCTCACCGGCGAAATCACGGTCGATGTCTGTGTGATCGGCGCAGGGTTCACCGGGCTGTCGGCGGCGGTGCACTTGCTCGAACAAGGCAAGCGCGTGGCTGTGCTGGAAGCCCATCGGGCCGGGCATGGCGGATCGGGGCGTAATGTCGGCCTGGTGAATGCCGGGCTATGGATCCCGCCGGATGACATCGAGGCCGGATTCGGCGAGGCGGTGGGCAGCCAGCTCAACCGTATGCTGGGAGCCGCGCCGGCCCTGGTGTTCAGCCTCATCGATAAGTACAACATCGATTGCCAACTGCGCCGCGAAGGCACCTTGCACATGGCCCACAACGCCCGGGGCGAAGCCGACCTGCGCAGTCGCGAAGCGCAATGGAAGCGCCGTGGCGCCCCGGTGGAGTTGCTCACCGGCCAGGCCTGTGCCGAGGCGACAGGCACCTCGAAAATCGCCGCGGCATTGCTCGACCGCCGCGCCGGCACGCTCAATCCGATGGCCTACACCAGCGGGTTGGCCAAGGCCGCCACGGACCTTGGAGGCCAGTTGTTCGACCATTCGCCGGTGACGCGCCTGGAGCGTCAAGGCCAGCGCTGGTCGGTGCAGACCGCCCAGGGTTCGGTACTGGCCGAGCAGGTGGTGATTGCCTCCAATGCCTATACCGAGGGTGACTGGACCGAGCTGCGGCGCAATTTCTTCCCGGGTTATTACTATCAGGTCGCGTCCGTCCCGCTGGCCGACGAGGCCGCCCAACGCATTCTGCCGGGCGGGCAGGGCTCGTGGGATACCCGCCAGGTGCTGAGCAGCATCCGCCGGGACAAGGACGGTCGTTTGCTGCTGGGCAGCCTGGGCAACGGCAACCGCAAGCCGACCTGGTTCCTCAAGGCTTGGGCCGACCGGGTACAGCAACACTACTTTCCTTATCTCAAGCCGGTGGAGTGGGAGTGCACCTGGACTGGTTGCATCGCCTTCACCCCCGATCACTTGATGCGCCTGTTCGAACCCGCTCCCGGGCTGGTGGCCGTGACTGGCTACAACGGCCGGGGCGTGACCACCGGTACGGTGGTCGGCAAGGCGTTCGCCGATTATCTGTGTCACGGCAATGCCCAGGCCCTGCCGATTCCATTCGCCCCCATGCAGCCGCTGGTCGGGGTGGGATTGCGCAGTTGCCTGTATGAAGCGGGCTTTTCGCTGTATCACGCGGGCCAGTGCCTGCGGATCGTCATTTGAGTGTTGAAAATTGTTGCCGGAAGCCGCGTTTTCCGGCGTAGCGTCTAGCCTGTTATGGTGCGGGTTGTAGCAGTCGCGCACCGACAGTGTGCAGTTCGGTGACGTGGGTTGTTACACAGTGGTTGCACGCCGTTTCGCGCGATGGTTGCAATGATGGCTCATGGAGGGTTTTACCCGTTTGAATAAAAGGTTGCACCTTGTGCGGTTTAGACGGTTGCACGCCCCATGAAAAAGGGCCCGAAACAGTCGAAATAACAATAAAGCAGCGACTTTTTTCAGAATAAAAAACCGATGGCACGGCCCTTGCTCTGAGCTTTTCAGTGAAATGAAGTCGCAGTGCCAACTAAAAAAAACCTTGGAGCACCACCTCATGTCCCAGACGTTTTACAAGAAAGGTTTCCTGGCCCTCGCAGTGGCAGCTGCGCTGGGTGTTTCTGCGTTTGCTCAGGCCGACATCAAGATCGGCGTAGCGGGTCCCATGACAGGCGCCAACGCGGCATTTGGCGAACAGTACATGAAGGGTGCACAGGCCGCGGCAGACGAGATCAATGCCAAGGGCGGCGTGAACGGGGAAAAAATCCTGCTGGTCAAGGGCGACGACGCCTGCGAACCGAAACAGGCCGTTACGGTAGCCAAGGACCTGACCAACCAGAAAGTGGCGGGCGTAGTCGGTCACTTCTGCTCCTCGTCGACCATCCCGGCCTCCGAGATCTACGACGAAGCAGGCATCATTGCGATCACTCCGGGTTCTACCAACCCTGCCGTGACCGAACGCGGCTTGAGTGCCATGTTCCGTATGTGCGGTCGTGACGACCAGCAAGGCATCGTTGCCGGCGACTACATCGTCGACGTGCTCAAGGGTAAGAAAGTCGTCGTGCTGCACGACAAGGATACCTACGGCCAGGGCCTGGCGGATGCAACCAAAGCCCAGCTCGAGAAGCGTGGCGTGAAGCCGGTGCTGTACGAAGGCCTGACCCGTGGTGAAAAAGACTTCAGCACCATTGTCACCAAGATCCGCGGCGCTGGCGCCGATGTCGTCTACTTTGGTGGCCTGCACCCGGAAGCCGGTCCCTTGGTTCGTCAGTTGCGTGAGCAAGGCCTGAAAGACGTCAAGTTCATGTCCGACGACGGAATCGTGACCGACGAGCTGGTCACCACCGCTGGCGGCCCGCAATTTGTCGACGGCGTGCTGATGACCTTCGGCGCCGACCCGCGCCTGCTGCCAGACAGCAAGGCTGTAGTGGATGCGTTCCGCGCCAAGGGCACTGAGCCGGAAGGCTACACCCTGTATGCCTACGCTTCGGTCCAGACCCTCGCGGCGGCGTTCAATGGCGCCAAGAAGAATGATGGCGAAGCAGCGGCGAAATGGCTGAAGGCCAACTCGGTCCAGACCGTGATGGGCAAGAAAGAGTGGGACGCCAAGGGCGACCTGAAGGTCTCTGACTACGTGGTTTACCAGTGGGACAAGGACGGCAAATACCACCAGTTGGAAAAACAGAAGTAAACGCGATCGGCTAGATCCCCCGATTCCATGTGGGAGCGAGCTTGCTCGCGATGGCGGACTGACAGGCGACATCTTTGTTGAATGTCTGTGCGCTATCGCTGCCAGGCCAGCTTCCACAAGGGATGTAGTGTTCTGACTGACATTGCTCCGACGTAAATCTGTATTTTCCTTAGAAGAACCGCACACTCAAGGGTGTGCAGGTTCTCACTGCGTGAGATTGCGTTATGGATGGTATTTTCCTGCAGCAACTGGTCAACGGCCTGACCCTCGGGTCGGTCTATGGCCTGATCGCCATCGGCTACACAATGGTCTATGGCATCATCGGCATGATCAACTTCGCCCATGGCGAGGTTTACATGATCTCCGCGTACCTCGCGGCGATCAGTCTGGCTCTGCTGGCATACTTCGGTATTGAATCCTTCCCTCTGCTGATGCTGGGTACCCTGGTCTTCACCATCATTGTCACGGCGGTGTATGGCTGGGTCATCGAGCGTGTCGCCTATAAACCTCTGCGTAACTCCACCCGACTGGCACCGCTGATCAGCGCCATCGGTATTTCGCTGATCCTGCAAAACTATGCACAGATCGCCCAGGGCGCGAAGCAACAAGGGGTTCCAACCTTGCTGACGGGAGCCTGGCGTGTCGAAGTCGGCACCGGGTTCGTGCAACTGACTTACACCAAGGTCTTCATCCTCGTCGCTGCGTTTGCCGGGATGGCCTTGCTGACCTACGTCATCAAGTACACCAAGCTCGGCCGCATGTGCCGCGCGACCCAGCAAGACCGCAAGATGGCCTCTATCCTGGGGATCAACACCGACCGTGTGATTTCCTACGTATTCATCATTGGTGCAGCGATGGCGGCCCTGGCCGGCGTGCTGATCACCATGAACTACGGCACGTTCGACTTCTATGCCGGCTTCATCATCGGCATCAAGGCGTTCACCGCCGCGGTACTCGGCGGGATCGGCTCACTGCCTGGCGCGATGCTCGGCGGGATCATTCTCGGGATCTCCGAGTCGCTGTTCTCCGGCCTGGTCAATTCGGACTACAAGGACGTCTTCAGCTTCTCGCTGCTCGTTCTCGTTCTGGTCTTTCGGCCTCAAGGTCTGCTCGGCCGTCCTCTTGTGTCGAAGGTGTAAGCGATGTCATCAACCACTAAAAAAACCATTGATCTCAAGAGAAGCCTGGTTGACGCGATTCTTGCCGGCCTTGTCGCCTTGATTGTGTTCGGCCCGATTGTTGGCGTGGTCCTGGACGGCTACGGCTTCAACCTGCAACCGACCCGTGTGGCATGGATTGTCGCCATCGTCATGGCTGGCCGCTTTGCCTTGGGCCTGTTCCTGCAAACGCCCAAGGGCGTGAAAATCCTCGAGGGTTTCGAAAGCACCGGCTCCGGGGTGCACGTGCTGCCGCCTGACTACAAGACCCGGCTGCGCTGGATCATCCCGCTGGTGATCGTCATTGCCGTGGTGTTCCCGTTTTTCTCCAACTCGTACCTGCTGGGCGTGGTCATCCTAGGGCTGATCTACGTGCTGCTGGGCCTGGGCTTGAACATTGTCGTCGGCCTGGCCGGCCTGCTCGACCTGGGTTACGTAGCGTTCTATGCCATCGGTGCCTATGGGCTGGCGCTCGGTTATCAATACCTGGGGCTGGGGTTCTGGACGGTACTGCCACTGGCGGCGATCACGGCGGGGTTGGCCGGCTGCATCCTCGGCTTCCCGGTGCTGCGCCTGCACGGTGACTACCTGGCGATCGTGACCCTGGGCTTTGGTGAAATCATCCGGCTGGTCCTCAATAACTGGCTATCCCTGACCGGCGGCCCGAATGGCATGGCGGCGCCGTTGCCCACTTTCTTCGGTCTGGAGTTGGGTAAAAGGGCGAAGGATGGCGGCGTACCTTTCCATGAGTTTTTCGGCATCGCCTACAACCCGGACGTGAAGTACTACTTCATCTACGCGGTGTTGTTCCTCGTCGTGCTGGCCGTGCTGTACATCAAGCATCGCCTGACCCGCATGCCGGTCGGTCGCGCCTGGGAAGCCTTGCGCGAAGATGAAATCGCCTGCCGCTCGATGGGCCTGAACCACGTATTGGTCAAGCTCTCGGCGTTCACCATCGGGGCCTCGACGGCCGGCCTGGCCGGTGTGTTCTTCGCCACTTACCAAGGCTTCGTCAATCCGACATCGTTCACCTTCTTCGAATCGGCCCTGATCCTCGCCATCGTGGTGCTGGGCGGCATGGGCTCGACCATCGGCGTGGTGATCGCGGCCTTCGTGCTGACCGTGGCGCCGGAATTGCTGCGCGGTTTTGCGGAATACCGGGTGCTGCTGTTCGGCATACTGATGGTGTTGATGATGATCTGGCGCCCCCGCGGCCTGATTCGCATCAGCCGTACCGGTGTGACGCCGCGTAAAGGAGTAGCGCCATGAGCGAAGTCGTACTCTCAGTCGAAAACCTGATGATGCAATTCGGTGGGATCAAGGCCCTCAGCGACGTCAGCCTACAGGTCAAGCGCAATTCGATCTTCGCCCTGATCGGCCCCAACGGTGCGGGCAAGACCACGGTGTTCAACTGCCTGACCGGGTTCTACAAGGCCACGGGCGGCAAGATCGAACTCAACGTGCGCGGCGAGCGGACCAACGTCATCAAGCTGCTGGGTGAGGCGTTTCGCCCGACTGACTTTGTGTCACCGGCATCCTTCGCCAGCCGGATGTACTACAAGATGTTCGGCGGCACTCACCTGGTGAACCGTGCCGGCCTGGCGCGGACTTTCCAGAACATCCGCCTGTTCAAGGAGATGTCGGTACTGGAAAACCTGCTGGTGGCCCAGCATATGTGGGTCAACCGCAGCCTGCTGGCGGGCATCCTCAACACCAAGGGTTACCGCAAGGCCGAAAGCGATGCGCTGGACCATGCCTTCTATTGGCTGGAGGTGGTGGACCTGGTGGACTGCGCCAACCGCCTCGCTGGGGAGCTTTCCTACGGTCAGCAACGGCGCCTGGAAATCGCCCGGGCCATGTGCACGCGCCCGCAGATCATCTGCCTCGACGAACCGGCCGCCGGCCTCAACCCTCAGGAAACCGAAGCGCTGAGCGCGATGATCCGGCTGCTGCGCGACGAGCATGATCTGACCGTGGTGCTGATCGAACACGACATGGGCATGGTAATGAGCATTTCCGATCACATCGTGGTGCTGGACCACGGCAACGTGATCGCCGAGGGCGGTCCCGAGGCGATTCGCAACGATCCGAAGGTGATCGCGGCCTACCTGGGTGCCGACGAAGAGGAACTGGTATGAGTGGGCCTATCCTCGAGCTCAAGGAGTTGGACGTGTTCTACGGGCCGATCCAGGCCCTGAAAAAAGTCTCGATGCACATTGGCGAAGGTGAAACCGTGAGCCTGATCGGCTCCAACGGTGCCGGCAAGTCCACGCTGCTGATGTCTATCTTCGGCCAGCCACGTGCGGCGGGCGGGCAGATCATCTACCAGGGTGTGGACATTACCCAGAAGTCGTCGCACTACATCGCGTCCCACGGCATCGCGCAGTCGCCGGAAGGGCGGCGGGTATTCCCGGACATGACTGTCGAGGAAAACCTGCTGATGGGCACCATTCCCATCGGTGACAAGTACGCCAGTGAAGACATGCAGCGCATGTTCGAGCTGTTCCCAAGGCTCAAGGAGCGGCGTAACCAGCGGGCCATGACCATGTCCGGCGGCGAGCAGCAAATGCTCGCCATCGCTCGGGCGTTGATGAGCCGGCCGAAGTTGTTGCTGCTCGATGAGCCGAGCCTGGGGCTGGCGCCGATCGTGGTGAAACAGATCTTCGCCACCTTGCGTGAACTGGCGTCTACCGGGATGACCATCTTCCTGGTGGAACAGAACGCCAACCACGCCCTCAGGCTGTCGGACCGGGCCTATGTGATGGTCAACGGTGAAATCCGCCTGACCGGCACCGGCAAGGAACTGCTCGCCAACGAGGAAGTGCGCAACGCGTACCTGGGCGGGCATTGAGGCGGCTGTTGTAATGAAAAAACCGGCGAGAGATCGCCGGTTTTTTTTATCTCTCGAATGCACCACTCATTCCCTGTGGGAGCGGGCTTGCTCGCGAATGCGGTGTGCCAATCAACACGATGCCGGCTGATCCACCGCATTCGCGAGCAAGTCCGCTCCCACAAGGGACTTTGATCGCTTGGAGAATTGTGGACAACAATCCTGAGCCCCTGCGAAACCGCGACATAAAGTCGCCGCAAACAGTTGTTTTGTCACGGTTTTGACTTGTCCCCGTTTGCTGTGGAGCTGGCTGTGGGTAACGTGGGAGTAGCTGGCTGAAAGCCTTTGAATCCGTGGCTTGCAGGGCTGTGATCGTTTTTTGATCAGGCGTTTTTGGTCAGGCGGGAGCGGCTGTTGTCAACACTTTTATGAGCGCTGGAATGGGCTCGAAAGGCGGTGGGCAATCCTGTGGATAAGTCTGTGACTAAACTCTGGAAAGACCGCGCTGAGGGCCGTCGTTACTGGCTTGGAGCCATCGCCTATTTTGCGCTGGCTTATAGCAGATAACTTGCGCTGCACAACCTCTCTTGCAGGGTCAAGCGAAAAAATTTTCCAAATACCTCGAAAAGCCTTATGCACCGCGGCTTGCGGGATTTGCACTTGCCCCCGATTACTGTGGACGTGCCTGTGGATAAGGTGCGAGCAACCGGCTGCGGGCCTTGTTGGGAAAGGCTTGGCGTGGATTGGTTGTTTTATGAGCAGTCGTGGGTCAAAAGCTCATGCGCAAGCCTTGCTCCTGGCGTGCCAGGCCGGGCATGCTGTGGGCCGATTTCCATTCAATGGCTTTTGAGTTCAAACAAGGAGAACACGATGTCTGACACCCTGTTTATCACCGGCGCGACGTCCGGTTTTGGTGAAGCCTGTGCCCGTCGGTTTGCCGAGGCCGGTTGGAAACTGGTGCTGACCGGTCGTCGTGAAGAGCGCCTCAATGCCCTGTGTGCCGAGTTGTCGAAGCAGACGGAAGTCCATGGCCTGGTCCTGGATGTGCGTGATCGCAAGGCCATGGAAGAGGCCATCGCCAACCTGCCGCCATCCTTCGCCAAGCTGCGCGGGCTGATCAACAATGCCGGCCTGGCCTTGGGCGTCGACCCGGCCCCCAAGTGCGACCTCGATGATTGGGACACCATGGTCGACACCAATGTCAAAGGGCTGATCTACAGCACGCGCCTGCTGTTGCCGCGCCTGATCGCCCACGGCCGTGGAGCCGGGATCGTCAACCTGGGTTCCATCGCCGGCAACTACCCGTATCCGGGCAGCCACGTGTATGGCGCGAGCAAGGCGTTCGTCAAACAGTTCTCCCTGAACCTGCGTTGCGACCTGCAAGGCACGGGCGTGCGGGTGAGCAACATCGAGCCGGGCCTGTGCGAGAGCGAGTTCTCCCTGGTGCGCTTCGGTGGTGACCAGGAGCGCTACAACGCGACGTATGCCGGCGCCGAGCCGATCCAGCCACAAGACATCGCCGATACGATTTTCTGGGTGCTCAACACACCGGCGCACATCAACATCAACAGCCTGGAGCTGATGCCGGTGAGCCAGACCTGGGCCGGGTTTGCCATCGAGCGCAACAAGGCGTAGCGGGAGAGACTGTGGTGAGGGGATTTATCCCCGTTGGGGAGCGTAGCTCCCCTAAGACCTGAGCCCATGATCTATCTTTTTAGGGCTGCTGCGCAGCCCAGCGGGGATAAATCCCCTCGCCACAGAGGCGTTACACCAAGTAATCGGCCAGCCCGCGATAGCAGGTCAGCAGGTGATACGGCGTGGTGGACGGCATGTCCCGACGGCTGACGATGCCATTGGCGTCCAGGCATTCGTTCCAGCCCCTGGCATGCAGGAAATGCTGCTGCAGCGCCTGTAATTGACGCAGTAACACCCCCTGGTTGCCAGGGCGTAATGTCAGTGCCCGCAGGTACTCGGCCTGAGCCCAGATGCGTTGGGTGGCATCGCGCGGGCTTGCTTGTGGTTCCTGGTCCAGCATCGCGCACACGGCGCCGGATTCCGGATCGACGCCGCGTTGCTCGGTATGGTCGAAGCTGCGCTCCAGGGCGGTGTGCAGCTTGCCGTTGCGTAACAACGGCGATGAGGCCAGCAAGTAATACCACTCGAACTGATGCCCCGGCTCGAACCAGTTATCCACAGCCTTGAGCGGCTTTTCCATCATGACCCGTTGCTGCGGCTCGATGAAATGCTTGGACATCCCGTCGCACAAACTCAGCAATGCTTGACGGACATTGGCGTCTTCGCGGACCGAAAGCGTGGCGAGGAAAGCTTCGGCCAGGTGCATCAAGGGGTTTTGCAACGGGCCGGATCCGGTCGTTGACCAATCGCGCTTGAGGCTGGCTTCGTAAAGCCCGTCTGCGCTGGCAAAGCGTTGGGCGATGACTTCCAGGCTGGCGTTGAGCACCGACTCCACCAGCGGTTCGCGGACCTTGTCCCAGTAATGGGCGCAGGCGAACAGGATAAAGGCGTGGGTGTAGAGGTCTTTGCCGGTGTCCAGCGGCGCGCCATGGGGGTCGATGCTGTAGAACCAGCCGCCGTGTTCGGCATCGTGGAAATGCCGTTGCAGCGAGCGGAACAGGGCACTGGCTCGCTCCTCGGCCTGGGGGACTTCGCCAATCAGGCTGGCGAACAGATACAACTGCCGCGCACAGGCCATGGCGCGGTAGCGCTGGGGTGGCAGCGGCGCATGTCCGGCATCCAGGGATTCATAGGGCAGCGCCAGTTCGGCATTCCAACCCGGGCCTTGCCACATCGGCACGATCACGTCGTGAAAATGCTGACGCACTGTTGCGAACAGGGCGATCAATTCAGGCTGGGGAGCGGGGCGGGAAACATCAGGCATCGGCGGAAGTCGTCACGGCTGGGGGCGATTGCGCGACATGGTAGCAGAGTGGCAGGCCGTGGGAGATGGGGTGCCTGTCAGGCTGCCTTCGCGAGCAAGCCCGCTCCCACATTAGGTGCGGTGTACACCGATCAAATGTGGGAGCGGGCTTGCTCGCGAAGGGGGCTTTGAAGGCGCTAGAAAGTCAACCCGCCAACAACCAAACCCCAGCCCCCGCTGAAGCCGCCCCGGCCAACCTGACCAATGGCGCCGCCGCTTGCGGCAACACCCGCACCAGCGCAAAACCTGCGCCATGCAGCACCGCCGTGGCCGCGACGAAGCCTGCCGCATAGGCCCATGGGCTCGACATGTCCGGCAGTTCCAAGCCATGGGCCACGCCATGGAACAGCGCAAACAGGGCGGTTGCACCGACCGCCAGGCTCAACGGCGGACGCGCCGCCAGTGCCACCGCCAGGCCCAGAGCGAGCACCGAGGCGGCGATGCCGCTTTCCAGCGCCGGCAGCTCCAGACCTTCAAAGCCCAGCAGGCCGCCAAGCAGCATCGTACCGACGAAGGTGCATGGCAGCGCCCAGCGCGCGGCGCCTTGTTGTTGCGCGGCCCACAAACCGACTGCCAGCATCGCCAGCAAATGATCGAGCCCGCCGATGGGATGGCCGAGGCCGGCGATCAGGCCATTGTCGCCGTGGCCGGGGTGAGCGAAGGCCAGGGCCGGGGTCAACAGCAGGGCGAGTGCGCCGAGAATGCGTTTGAACGTCATGGATAAGCTTCCTTGTTGTCAGTCGAAAAATCAGGCAGCGCTCAGCAGACCCTGGCGCTCGATGAAGGCGATGATGTCGTCCAGGCCTTGGCCGGTCTTCTGGTTGCTGAACACGAAAGGCTTGCCGTTGCGCATCCGCCGGGTGTCGCTGTCCATCATCTCCAGGGACGCGCCCACCAGGGGGGCCAGGTCGATTTTGTTGATGACCAGCAGGTCGGATTTGCAAATGCCCGGCCCACCCTTGCGCGGCAGCTTGTCGCCGGCCGAGACGTCGATCACATAGATCGTCAGGTCCGACAGCTCCGGGCTGAAGGTCGCCGACAGGTTGTCGCCGCCCGATTCCACCAGGATCAGGTCCAGGCCCGGGAAGCGCCGGTTCAACTGGTCCACCGCTTCGAGGTTGATCGACGCATCTTCGCGAATCGCCGTGTGCGGGCAGCCGCCGGTTTCCACGCCGATGATCCGCTCCGGCGCCAGGGCCTCGTTGCGCACCAGGAAGTCGGCGTCTTCGCGGGTGTAGATGTCATTGGTGACCACCGCCAGGTTGTAGCGTTCACGTAGAGCCAGGCACAGGGCCAGGGTCAGGGCGGTCTTGCCGGAGCCCACCGGGCCGCCGATACCGACGCGCAGAGGTTGTGTATTCATGTGTGTCTCCTAGGAACGGAACAGACGGCTGTACTGGCGCTCATGGGCCATGCATGCCAGGGACAGGCCAAACGCGGCGCTGCCGTAATGATCGGGGTCGATGTTCGAGGCGTCGTGCTGGGCCTGTTGCAACAGCGGCAGCAGTTCGCTGGTCAGGCGCTGGGCCGCTTGCTGGCCCAGGGGCAGGGTTTTCATCAGCACCGCCAGTTGGTTTTCCAGCCAACTCCACAGCCAGGCGGCGAGGGCGTCCTGGGGGGCGATCTGCCAGGCGCGGGCGGCCAGGGCCCAGCCCAGCGCCAGGTGCGGCTCGCTGCGCTGTTCGAGAAAGCCTCGCGCGGCGTGGTCGAGTTCCGGCAGGCCTGCGAGCAATTGCTGCAACGAGTAGCCCATCTGCCGGCTCTCCTGATACAGCTCGCGGGTTTCCCGGCTGGCGCGGTGCTCTTCACAACGTCGCAGCAGCGCCTCCCAATCGTCAGCGGCGGCTGCGGTGCAGTGCGCCAGCAGCAAGGGTGCTTCGAAGCGTGCCAGGTTCAGCAGCAATTGATCGCTGATCCAGCGCCGGGCGTCGTCGGGGTTTTTCACCTGGCCATTGTCCACCGCCATCTCCAGCCCCTGGGAATAGCTGTAGCCGCCAATCGGCAGCTGTGGGCTGGCCAGACGCAGCAGCGCCCAGGCCGGGTTCATGTGCGCACGCCAAACTGATGCAGGCGCGGCGCGTAGTTGAAGTCTTCGTCGCCGTGCCGGGAATGATGATGGCCGCCGCCATAGGCACCGTGTTCTGGCTGGAACGGGGCTTCGATGGATTCGACGCTGGCGCCCAGTTGCTCGAGCATCGCCTTGAGCACGTAGTCGTCCAGCAGGCGCAGCCAGCCATCGCCCACTTGCAGGGCCACGTGGCGATTGCCCAGATGATAGGCGGCACGGGTCAGTTCGAAGGCGTTGGCGCAGGTGACGTGCAGCAATTGTTCGGCGCGGGCGCAGACGCGCACGATGCGCCCGTCTTCGGCCTGCAGGCATTCGCCGTCGTACAGCGGTGGCTGGCCTCGTTCCAGGAACAACCCCACGTCTTCACCTTCGGCACTGAAACAGCGCAGGCGGCTTTTACTGCGGGCGTCGAAGGTCAGGTGCAGCTCGGCGTCCCAGTGCGGTTGAGTGTCGATTCTGCGGTGAATCACCAGCATCGGAGTGCTTCCAGCAATGAACGGTGCTGTGTTTAGAGCAAGGGGCTTGCCAATCGAAGAAGGTGTAGGAAATAGCTGGGATGGCGTTTCAGGATGGGGCGGATTGCGTGCCATATTGGTGCACTGCGGGGTGTTGTGCACCATTTCGCGGCTGGCGCAAAGAATCTGTGGGAGCGGGCTTGCTCCCACAAAGGAGGCGTGCCGACAGCTATTCGGTACTGCCCAACCCTTGCCAATGCTTGAGGCCAATGAAGATGAACCGCAGTTGCTGGGTAATCTTCGCCTGGGGCGTGAGGTGTTCGGGGAGGGCTTGGGCCGGAGGGTCGATGATGTCCGGCAGGGTGGCGAACACGCTCTTGACGATGAGGTCGGCCATCACGCCCAGGGCGGCCAGGTCCAGGTGCTGCAGCTTGGGCATCAAGGCCAGGTCGGCGGCCAGGTCCGAGCTGATGCCTTCGCGCAATTGGGCGATGGCCTGGCGCACGGGCAGGGAGCCGCCGTATTGCTCGCGGGCCAGGAACAGGAATTGGGATCGATTGGCTTGCACCACATCGAGAAAGATCCGCACCGACGCATCGATAATGCCGCCCATGACGAACTCGTTGTGGCGTACCAGGCGGATGGTCTCGCGGAAGGTTTGGCCGACTTCGCTGACCAATGCCAGGCCCAGTTGGTCCATGTCCTCGAAGTGCCGGTAGAACCCGGTGGGCACGATGCCTGCCGTCCGGGCGACTTCCCGCAGGCTCAGGCTGCCGAAGCCCCGGCCGCACTCCATCAAATGACGGGCTGCGTCCATCAGGGCAATTCGGGTCTGTTGTTTCTGTTCGGCGCGGGGCAGCATCGCAAGGCTGACTTCTGATTCACGGGAGCGACGCACTCTAGCAAATCGGCTTTGCCGACGTCGAACGGTAGAGAGGGGGCGGGCGGGAAAAACGAGGGGTTTGAAAAGTCAAAAGCCCGATTGCAGGAATCGGGCTTTTTTCTGGGCCACCATGGGCTCAGCTCACTGCGCTGTTGCGTTCGATCACGCGATCACCACCGCCTTCGGCCACGGTATCGCCCATTTTAGTGCGAGAAGAACCGTCTTCGGCGAGGGTCTGGCCTGGGGTGCGGTCGGAACCGTCGGCTGCCAAGGTCTGGCCTGGGGTGCGGTCGGAGCCGTCAGCTGCCAAGGTTTGGCCTGGGGTGCGGTCGGAGCCGTCAGCTGCCAAGGTTTGGCCTGGGGTGCGGTCGGAGCCGTCGGCTGCCAAGGTCTGGCCTGGGGTGCGGTCGGAGCCGTCGGCTGCCAAGGTTTGGCCTGGGGTGCGGTCGGAGCCATCAGCTGCAACGGTATCGCTTTGCTTGGTGCGGTCATAACCGTCTTCAACCAGACCTTTTTGTTCCAGACGATCACGGCCACCTTCGGCCACAGTCTGGCTGTAGACAGAATGGCTGTCCTTGACCTGTGGCGTGGCTTGTTCGGAGGCTGGCAGCGCGAAGGCGGTAGAGGCCAGCAGTGAAAGGGACAGGCTCATCAGTAATTGGCGTTTCATGATCGTTGCTCCTTGGGAGGGCGATAAAGTGGGTACGAGGGCAATGCTACTCTCGATAAGTCGATATAAAAGTTCATAAACGCAATGGTAATAATCAACAGAATTGATTGTTCGGGGCGAAGGCTCTAGAACGGGCGTTTCCGAGGTGTTGTTTTGCACCGCAGTGGGTATTTTGTACCCATCACTGCCTCGCAAATGGGCGGCCGCGGTAACGGTTTTTTGGCTGTTCGGTCAGGATCCCGGGATTTTTTGTGCCGTTCATCGGCACCTGTTGGCGGTTCTACCAGTCCAACGCTTCATGGCGAACCGTCTACAGGTTCGTGTTTCCCAAGGCGTCGCGGTAGCGGACGCTGACTTGTCATCAGGAGTTTTGTGCATGACGCGCACCTCGAAAATCCTCGCCTGGAGCTTTGCCAGCCTTATTGTCCTGCTGGCGGTGCTGGTTCTGGTCCTCGCTTTCTTCGACTGGAACCGCATCAAGCCCCCACTCAATGCCAAGGTTTCCGAGGAGTTGCATCGGCCTTTCGCCATCAACGGCAACCTGGCGGTGGTCTGGCAGCGCGAACCGGAGGAAGGTGGCTGGCGCGCCTGGTTGCCGTGGCCCCATGTGGTGGCCGAAGACTTGAGCCTGGGTAACCCGGACTGGTCGAAAACCCCGCAAATGGTCACGCTCAAGCGTGTCGAGCTACGCGTTTCGCCCTTGGCCTTGCTGGCCCGGCGAGTGGCGATTCCGCGCATCGACCTGACGGAGCCTAACGCCAACCTGCAACGCCTGGCGGACGGTCGCGCCAACTGGACCTTCCAGTTCGACCCTAAGGACCCGGACGCCGAGCCGTCCAGCTGGGTGGTGGACATTGGCGCCATCGGCTTCGACAAGGGCCATGTCACCCTCGACGATCAGACACTCAAGACCCGCCTGGACCTGTTGATCGATCCGTTGGGCAAACCCATTCCGTTCAGTGAGATTGTGGGCGACAAGGCCGCCAAAAAAGCCCAGGACCAAGGCGCGACGCCGCAGGACTACGCGTTTGCCTTCAAGGTCAACGGGCAGTATCACGGGCAAAACCTGACGGGCTCCGGCAAGGTCGGTGGCTTGCTGGCCTTGCAGGATGCGTCACAACCCTTTCCGCTCCAGGCCCAGGCGAAGATCGGCGACACTCGCGTCGAACTGGCTGGCACCCTCACCGACCCGCTGAACCTCGGGGCGCTGGATTTGCGCCTGAAACTGGCTGGCAAAAGCCTCGCTCATCTTTACCCGCTGACCGGCGTGACCTTGCCGGATTCGCCACCTTACGCCACCGATGGCCGCTTGATTGCCAAGCTTCATGAGCCGGGTGGGGCGCTGTTCCGCTACGAGGCGTTCAACGGCAAGATCGGCGACAGCGATATCCATGGCGACCTGGCCTATGTCGCCAGCCAACCGCGGCCGAAACTCAGTGGTGCGCTGGTCTCCAATCAACTGCTGTTCAGCGACCTGGCACCGCTGATCGGTGCGGACTCCAATGCCGAGCAAAAGGCCCGGGGCGGCGCCAGCAAACAGCCAGCCGACAAGGTCTTGCCCGTGGAAGAGTTTCGCACCGAGCGCTGGAGCGTGATGGACGCCGATGTGGAGTTCACCGGCAAGCGCATCGTTCACAGCGAGCAGTTGCCGTTCAGCGATCTTTATACCCACCTGGTGCTCAATGATGGGCAGTTGAGCCTGGAACCCTTGCGCTTCGGCGTGGCCGGTGGCCGCCTCGATGCGCAGATCCGCCTCAACGGGCACACCCAGCCCCTTGAAGGCCAGGCGAAGCTGACGGCGCGGGGGTTCAAGCTCAAGCAACTGTTCCCCGGTTTTGAACCGATGAAAACCAGTTTCGGCGAATTGAACGGCGATGCTGACATCGCGGGGCGCGGCAATTCTGTGGCGGCACTGCTGGGCACGGCCAATGGCACGCTGAAAATGCTCATCAACGATGGCGCCATCAGTCGGGAATTGATGGAACTGGCAGGACTGAACGTCGGCAACTACGTGGTGGGAAAAATCTTTGGCGACAAAGAAGTGAAGATCAACTGCGCGGCGGCGGACTTCGACATCAAGACGGGCCTGGCGACCACGCGCCTGTTCGTGTTCGACACGGAGAACGCGATCATCTACATCGATGGCACGGCGAACATGGCGAGCGAACAACTGGACCTGACCGTCACCCCCGAGTCCAAGGGCTGGCGTCTGATTTCCCTGCGCTCGCCGTTGTACGTGCGCGGCCCGTTCGCCAAGCCCGCCGCTGGCGTCAAGGCCGTGCCCCTGATGCTGCGCGGTGCCGGGATGGTGGCGTTGGGCGTGATCGCCGCGCCGGCGGCCGGGTTGCTGGCGCTGGTGGCGCCCAGTGGTGGTGAGCCGAACCAGTGCGCGCCGCTGCTGGAGCAGATGAAGGCGGGCAAGGCGCCGGTGACGGTCAAGCCTACCCGGTAGCCCGGTTGTGCGGTGAGGTGGCTGGCCTCATCGCGAGCAAGCTCGCTCCCACAGGGGACCGCATTCCGTCTGAAAGAATGCGGTCAAAATGTGGGAGCGAGCGTGCTCGCGATTGGGGCCCCGAAGGCTATTACAGATCGGCCAGGATGTCGGCCATATCATCGGCGTGTTCTTCTTCCTGAGCCAGGATGTCTTCGAAGATGCGCCGGGTGGTCGGGTCTTTTTCGCCGATGTACTGGATGATTTCCCGGTAGCTGTCGATGGCGATCCGTTCGGCCACCAGGTCCTCGTACACCATTTCCTTGAGGGTGTTGCCCGCGACGTACTGTGCGTGGGAATTGTGGGTCAACAGGTCGGGGTTGAACTCCGGCTCGCCCCCCAACTGCACGATGCGCTCGGCGAGTTTGTCGGCGTGTTCGGCTTCCTGGTTCGCGTGTTCGAGGAACTCACTGGCCGCCACGCTGGCCTTGAGGCCGGTGGCCATGAAGTAGTGACGCTTGTAGCGCAGCACGCAGACCAGTTCGGTGGCCAGCGCTTCGTTGAGCAGGCGGATGACTTCCTGCCGATCGGCGCCGTAGCCCTCGGTCACCGCGCCGTTCTGCACGTTCTGCCGTGCACGTTCGCGCAGGGTGGTTACATCGGATAAGTGCATGTCGCTCATCTCGTTCTCCTGGAGGCTGATCCGGTTGGAGCGTCACGCTCTGCTGGCGCGATCACTTCTTAGGTGGAGTGAGGAACGAGGCAAAAAGTTTAATGAAATGTGTCAGTGCAACTCCCATGGGGAGGCGCAGCCTTCGGCAGCTCCTACGCCTGCGACATCGCAAGCACCGACGGAAATCCGGACAGCCGCGCTTCCTCTCCCAGCCACTGGAAAAATGCCCGCACCGGCGGATGGCGTTCACGGCCCGGGACGCACAGGGCGCTGTAGCTGGCGCCGTTGACCTGGACGTCCGGGCGATAGCCCACCAGCAACCCGCTGGCGATGCTTTCCGACGCCAGGATATTACTCGCCAACACCAGGCCCTGCCCGGCGATTGCCGCTTGCAAGGCGTAATGCTCCTCGTCGTACTCGCGCATGCACGGCTGTCGGGTGAGCCAGGTTTCCCCAGCCTGGGCGCACCAGGCATCCCAGCCATGGGCGTAGAGTTTGGAGTTGTACCAGCGCACGCTGATCAGCGTCGGCGGCTGCCGGGCTGCCAGGGCCACTTGTTCAGGTGAGCCGTAGACCCCGAAGCTTTCATCGAACAGGCACATGCCGTACAGGTTCGGGTAAGCCTCCAGGCTGTAGCGCACCACCAGGTCGACGCTGGCGTCCTGGTGCAGGTCGATCACTTCGCAATGGGTGTCCAGGCGCACATTGATGTTCGGGTGGCGCGCATAAAAGCGTCCCAGGCGAGGCACCAGCCACAGGGCGGCAAACGCGGCGGTGGTGGACAGGGTCAGGTGGGTGTTGCTGCGTTGCGGGCGCAGGGTGTCGACGCTTTGCGCCACCTCCAGCAAGGCCCCGTGCAGGCTGTGGAACAAGCGTTGCCCACCTTCGGTGAGGCGTACCTGGCGTGGCAGGCGGTCGAACAGTATCAGCCCCAGCCAGCTCTCCAGCGCTCGAATCTGGTGGGAGACCGCCGTCGGCGTCACCGACAACTCCGCCGCGGCCGCCTTGAAACTGAGCAGCCGCGCGGCGGACTCGAAGGCGCGCAATGCGTTGAGCGGCAGGTTGGCGAACATTTGAATTCTCCTGGAGTGCAATGGATGAAATTAATTCATCCAGATGAACTAGCGCTCATTTGTCTGAAGACAGCTCTGAGCTTCAAGCTGCAAGGCACAAGCAATGTTAATTGTAGCCGCATGAAAGGAGATTCAGATGAGCAAGATTCTTGTAGTGCATGGTAGTCCTCGGGGCGAGCGTTCTCATTCCCGGCGCCTGGCCGAGACCTTTGTCTCGGCGTGGCAGGCCGCCCATCCACAACCCCACGTGACCCGTCGTGAAGTCGGACGCACGGTGATTGCGCCGGTCAACGAAGCCTTTATCGCCGCGGCGTTCTACCCCGAGCCCCAGGCTCGACCGTTGATCATGCAAGCGGACCTGGCCCTGAGCGATGCCTTGGTCGAGGAGCTGCAAGCCCATGACCGACTGGTGATCTCTGCGCCCATGCACAACTTCAGCGTGCCCAGCGGCGTGAAGGCCTGGATCGACCAGATCGTGCGCATCGGGTTGACGTTCAACCACAGCCTGGACAACGGCGTGTCGCACTACGAGCCGCTGGTGTTGGGCAAGAAAGCGCTGATCGTGACCAGCCGCGGCGATTTCGGTTTTGGCCCCGGCGGCCCGTTGGAGAGCATGAACCACGCCGACACGCTGTTGCGCACCGTGCTGGGGTTTATCGGCATCACCGATGTGACGGTGGTGGCGGCCGAAGGCGAGGAGTCGGCCGAGCGCAGTTTTGCGTTGTCTTGTGCCGAGGCCGAGGAGCGTCTGCTCGCGCTGGCGCGGACCTTTTGAAGCGGCCCAGCGGGTGCAAGCGCCCTCGCCATGGACGCCTGCACGTACTTGAAGTGACACGGGTGTCATAGACGGGTCATCATCGGTACCGATGCTGATCACCTCTTGATCACAAGGATGTCGCCATGTCGCAACGTTGCGCCACTCGTTACCCGCTGGTACTGGTCCCGGGCATGTTCGGGTTCATACGCCTGGTGCTGTATCCGTATTGGTATGGGATCGTCTCGGCGTTGCGTCGCGGTGGGGCCGTGGCGGTGGCGGTGAAGGTGTCGCCGTTGCATTCGTCCGAGGTACGTGGCGAGCAGTTGCTGGCATTGATCGATGACATCCTGCGGCAAACCGGTGCGCAGAAGGTCAACCTGATCGGCCACAGCCAGGGCAGCCTCACCGCCCGTTATGCCGCCGCCAAACGCCCGGACCTGGTGGCGTCGGTCACGTCGGTGGCCGGCCCCAACCATGGCTCCGAACTGGCCGATTACTTGCAGGCCCACTACCCGGCCGACAGTGCCAAGGGGCGTGTGCTCAGTGCCGTGCTGTGCCTGATCAACGCCCTGATGAGCCTGCTGGACACCGGCTATCGCGGGCCGAAACTGCCAGTGGACATCCATGCTTCCCACGCCTCCCTGACCACCGCCGGGGTGGCGCTGTTCAATCAAGGTTATTCACAGGGCCTGCCGGTTACCTGGGGTGGCCACGGGCCGGAAGAGGTCAATGGTGTGCGCTATTACTCGTGGTCCGGCACCTTGCAGCCGGGCAAGACCGATAAAGGGCGCAATCTGTTCGACGGCACCAACCGCACTTGCCGTTTGTTTGCCCGCACCTTTGTCAGGGAAGCGGGGCAGTGTGACGGTTTGGTCGGCCGCTACAGCTCACACCTGGGCACGGTCATCGGCGATGACTATCCGCTGGACCACTTCGACATCGTCAACCAGTCGCTGGGGCTGGTGGGCAAGGGGGCCGAGCCGGTCCGGTTGTTTGTCGAGCATGCGCAGCGGTTGAAGGCCGCCGGGGTGTAGGGTTTCGGATCGAGTTGTCCGCCATCGCGAGCAAGCTCGCTCCCACAGGGATTTGCAGCGCTCGGCCCATTGTGGGAGCGAGCTTGCTCGCGATGGCGATAGACCCGGCACAGGAGATCCAACGGATGAAGGTGTAACAGGCGTTGTCTACACTGCACCTCATCGCCGTACCCTCATGCGGCAGCCAGGAGAAACCCCATGAAGATGCTTCGTGTGCCTTTATTAATGATCGGTTTGCTGCTGTGTTCCCAGGGCTTCGCCGAGACGGCGCAGCAGACCAAGATGACCACCTGCAACGCCGACGCCACTGCCAAGGCCCTCAAGGGCGACGAGCGCAAGGCGTTCATGAGCACCTGCCTCAAGGCTGCGCCGAGCACCCCGCAGGAACGCATGAAGACTTGTAACGCCACGGCCACCACCCAGGCCCTGAAGGGTGATGCCCGCAAGGCGTTCATGAGTGAGTGCCTGAAGAAAAAATAACGGCTGGGTTTTCTTCAACCTTTGATGCCCTATCGCGAGCAAGCTCGCTCCCACCGTGGATTTGTGTTGCCCGGTTCGTGGTGGGAGCGAGCTTGCTCGCGATGGGGGCGGCACAGTACCGCAAAAAAAACACCTGAACCCTGTCCAGGATCGGCCGATACAATGTCTAGTGCTGTTGGTGGATCGCTGGCAGACTGCCGATCCTTTCACGCCGTTTTGTCCTGAGGCTGTATGCCAACGTTTTCTCAGCGTCATGTGTTGTTGGTGATCAGTTGGGTGATCATTTTTGGTGGGTTGTTGCTGGTGCTGCCGCTGCGCCTGTTGCCGAGCCTGCTGGCCGGGCTGTTGGTGTTCGAGCTGGTCAACATGCTCACCCCGCAGTTGCAGCGCCTGATCGAAGGCCGCCGCGCCCGCTGGCTGGCGGTGGCATTGCTGGGCACGCTGGTGGTCAGTGTGCTGACGCTGATCTTCGCCGGAGCCTTCAGTTTCCTGCTCCATGAAGCGGAAAACCCCGGGGCCTCCCTGGACAAGTTCATGGCGGTGGTCGACCGCGCCCGTGGGCAATTGCCGCCGTTCATCGACGCCTACCTGCCGGCCAGCGCCGCCGAGTTCCGGGTGGCGATTGGTGACTGGGTGAGCAAGCACCTGAGCGACCTGCAACTGGTGGGCAAGGACGCGGCCCACATGTTTGTGACGTTGCTGATCGGCATGGTGCTGGGGGCTATCGTTGCCCTGCAGCGCATTCCCGACCTGACCAAGCGCAAGCCCCTGGCCGCGGCGCTGTTCGATCGCCTGAACCTGTTGGTCAAGGCGTTTCGCAACATCGTCTTCGCCCAGATCAAGATTTCCCTGCTCAACACTTTCTTCACCGGGATTTTCCTGGCGGTGGTGCTGCCGTTGTTCGGCATCCATCTACCGTTGACCAAGACTCTGATCGTGATGACGTTCCTGCTGGGGTTGCTGCCGGTCATTGGCAACCTGATGTCCAACACCCTGATCACCATCGTCGCCTTGTCGTTGTCGATCTGGGTGGCGGTTGCCGCGCTGGGTTACCTGATCGTGATCCACAAGCTTGAGTACTTCCTCAATGCCCGTATCGTCGGCGGGCAGATCAGCGCCAAGTCCTGGGAGCTGCTCATGGCGATGCTGGTGTTCGAAGCCGCGTTCGGGTTGCCGGGAGTGGTGGCGGGGCCGATTTATTATGCGTATCTCAAGAGTGAGTTGAAGCAGGTGGGGATGGTTTAGGAGCAGCGGCAAGTTTCCAGCTGCAAGCTACAAGTAGAAGCCAACCTGCTTTCACTTGCCGCTTGAAGCTTGAAGCTTGAAGCTGCTTCTCACCCATACCGCTTCATCGCCTCGATCGCCAGCCCGCTGCCAATACTGCCGAAGATATTGCCTTCCACATGCCGCGCCTGGGGCAGCATCGCCGAGACGCTGTTGCGCAGCGCCGGGATGCCGCTGGAACCGCCGGTGAAGAACACCGTGTCGACCTGATCGACCCGCACGTCGGCATCGCCCAGCAACTGCGTGACGCTGCCGCGCACCCGCTCCAGCAAGCCGTCGATGGCCGACTCGAACAACGCTCGGCTCAGTTCCACGCTCAGGCCCGGCTCGATCCGGTCCAGGAGCAAATGACGCTGGTCGGTGTGGGTCAGCTCGATCTTGGTTTCTTCCACTTCCATCGCCAGCCAATGCCCGGCGCGCTGTTCGATCAACTTGAACAGCCGGTCGATGCCGCCGGTGTCTTCGATGTCGTAGCGCATGCTGCCCAGGGCCAGGGTGGACTTTTGCGAGTACACCGCGTTGATGGTGTGCCAGGTCGCCAGGTTCATGTGATGGCTGGTGGGCATGTAGGCGCCGCTTTTCATGCGGCTGCCGTAGCCGAACAGCGGCATCAGGCCGGCCAGGGAAAGTTGCTTGTCGAAATCGGTCCCGCCGATGTGCACGCCACCGGTGGCGAGGATGTCGGCGTGGCGGTTGTCGTGGGTACGGCGCTCGGGGGAGAGGCGCACCAGGGAGAAGTCCGAAGTACCGCCGCCGATGTCGACGATCAGCACCAGCTCTTCTTTCTCGATGGTCGATTCATAATCGAAGGCCGCCGCGATGGGCTCGTACTGGAACGAAACTTCCTTGAAGCCGATGGCGCGGGCGACGTCCACCAGGGTGTTTTCCGCTTCCTGGTCGGCCATTTCATCGTCATCGACGAAAAACACCGGGCGCCCCAGTACCACTTCTTCGAATTCCCGACCGGCGGTGGCTTCGGCGCGTTTCTTCAACTGGCCGATGAACAGCCCGAGCAAGTCCTTGAACGGCATGGCCGTGCCCAACACGCTGGTGTCGTGCTTGATCAGCTTGGAGCCCAGCAAGCTCTTGAGCGAGCGCATCAGCCGGCCTTCGTAGCCTTCCAGGTATTCGTGCAGGGCCAGGCGGCCATACACCGGGCGGCGTTCCTCGAGATTGAAAAAGACCACCGAGGGCAGGGTGATCTTGTCGTCCTCCAGCGCGATCAACGTTTCCATGCCGGGGCGCAGCCAGCCGACGGTGGAGTTGGACGTGCCAAAGTCGATGCCGCAGGCACGGGCCGGGGATGCGTTTTTCATGTGTTTCGGGTTCCAGTTGAAAAAACGGCCGCGCAGTGTATGTCAGTGCGGCGCGGATTCGAAGGCCGGTTATCTGTTAATTCGCAATCACAGGCCTTGAAAGACGCCCTTATACCCCCAAACTTGCTGGCATGAGCCTGGTAGCCACAAGGCGGTACAAGAACCGCCACCGACTGCCGATAAACTTCTGCTGCACTGCCCGGTCACAAACCTTGAGATCGGTCAAACCCCAGGACTTGTATCACGAGCATGCTGCGGGTGGTGGTGCGATATCGATAACGGATGGTGATCCTTCGATGGACTTCAAAGACTATTACAAGATTCTGGGTGTGGAGCCGACGGCCGACGACGCCACGATCAAGGCCGCCTATCGAAAACTGGCGCGCAAGTACCACCCGGATGTGAGCAAGGAAAAGGACGCCGAGACCAAGTTCAAGGATGTCTCCGAAGCCTATGAGGCGCTGAAAAGCGCCGACAAGCGCGCCGAGTACGACGACCTGCGCCGCTATGGCCAGCACGGCCAGCCGTTCCAGGGGCCGCCGGGTTGGCAGAGCCGTGGCGGTTTTGGCGGTGGCCAGGACGCCGGCGACTTCTCGGATTTCTTCAGTTCGATCTTCGGTAATCGTGGGTCGGGTTTTGGTGGCGGACAGTCAGGTCGCAGCGCCGGCCGTCGGGGGCAAGACGTGGAAATGGAGTTACCGATCTTCCTGGAAGAGACCCTGTCGAGCGAGTCGAAGAAAGTCAGCTTCCAGGTGCCGCAATACAACGCGGCCGGCCAGCACGTGAGCAATACCAGTAAAAGCCTGAACGTGAAGATCCCGCTGGGCGTGACCGACGGCGAACGTATCCGCCTCAAGGGCCAGGGCGCGCCGGGTGTCGGTGGTGGCGCCAACGGCGACTTGTACCTGACCATTCGTTTCGCGCCGCACCCCAAGTTCGACGTCGAAGGCCAGGACCTGATCATCACCTTGCCCCTGGCACCGTGGGAATTGGCGCTGGGTACCGAAGTAGCGGTGCCGACCCTGACCGGCAAGATCAACCTCAAGGTCCCGGCCGGCAGCCAGAACGGTCAGCGCATGCGCGCCAAGGGCCACGGCCTGCGCAACAAGGCCGGCGAGCGCGGCTACCTGTTCGTGCAGCTCAAGGCCGTGATGCCCAAGGCCAACGATGAGGCGGTCAAGGCACTGTGGGCAGAGCTGGCGAAGAAAGCGGCGTTCGATCCGCGGGAGCATTTCTGACAGCGGCCAGTCTTTGTTGGTAGGAGCGTAGGAGCTGACGAGTGAAACGAGGCTGCGATCTCTTGATCTTTCGCTCTAGACTCAATGTGGGGTGGAAAGATCGCAGCCTCGTTTCACTCGTCAGCTCCTACGTTCTTGCACCCCTACACAGTTAAGGCATTGGGAGAAGCAGACCATGAACAACCCGATCATTGAACTGACCCTGACGGAATTTTGCGAGGCTGCCGCGTTGGCGGATGTCCATGTGATCGAGATCGTCGCCCACGGCATCCTCGAACCCCACGGCACGGCTCCTGCGGATTGGCGTTTTACCGACTACGAACTGGTCCTGGCCCGCCGCGCGGCCAAGTTGCGCCGCGAGCTGGAACTGGAATGGGAAGGCGTCGCCCTGGCGCTGGACCTGTTGGAGGAAGTCCAGCAGCTACGGGCCGAGAATCGTCGGCTGCGCCAGCAGTTGGGCCGTTGGGTGGAGTGATCGTGGCGGTTCGTATCCGTCATGTCTTGTCGAAAAAGCAATAAATAGTTACCGCACGCCGCGGCGGCACACGGGTTAGGCTCGGGTTTTCCATCGTCAAGGATGACCCGATATGCCAGGCTTCACCCCTCGTCTCGCCATTCCTCAAGGCGAGCATTTGGACCTGCTCAAAGCCCGTATTCCCGGCTGGTACAGCGGGGCTATCGTGCAACGCCAGCAGGAACTGAGCGACCATGAACTGACGCTTCCGCACTGGTATGCGAAAGCCTCCCCCGACCTCTGGAACAGCCTCAAGGACAGTCATTCCCGCTACCGCGAGCGCCTGAACCAGGTCGACAACCGGCTGGGCAATATCCAGGACATCCGCGCCTTTGCCGAACCCTTGCTCGAGCAGGCGCTCCTGGATGAGTTCAACCTCACGCTGAACGTCAACGAGGTGTATTTCGTCCGCAAGTACGAGCGCAAGACCCGCGATGATCTTTTTGGGGCGCTGGTCCTGGACAGCGAGGGCGGTCACTTCGATCGCTACGAATATCGTGGCACCTCATTGCTGGAGGCGGCGCTGGCCAATTTCGCGCCGGAGGAAGCGCGCAAGCCCGCCTGCACCGATTGCAGCCTCATTACCACGGTGCGTCCGTCCCAAGGCGGCGCAGTGGTGCCTTTCATCGACGCCGTTCGCGCAGGCGCGTTGCCGATTGCCCCGCAAGCCTTCGCCAAGTTGTGCCGCACCCTGGACCTGGGGCGCCAGTATCAGGAGCACATCAACGCTGTCCTGCGGCCCGACGACAGCAAGATATACAACCCGTTGGATCATTCACTGGAGGAGCATCACCGGCAGGGCCTGGCGCTGAACATCGAGATCGCCTGGGCCAAGGCCGACATCAGTCCGGCGGTCTACGCGATGTTGCAGCAGGTGATCGACGGTGCCAGAAACGTCACCCTCGATGGCCAGGCCGTGACCTTCACCTCCTTGAAAGTGTTCGACATCGAACTGGTCGGCCCGCTGTTGATCGGCCCCGACCTTGAAAACAGTCGCCGGGTGGTGCCGGTCGTGGCCTACCTTCCGGGTGATCCCGAGCATCCCCTGAAAGCCTATGCCTCCAGCGCCGACTTCATGGCCGAACTGCGGCGACGCTTGCACGGTAGCGCCTACCGCCGCTTCTTCAGCCGTTTCGTGCCGCTGCGTCAGCAAGGGGTGTTTTTCCGGCAGTTCAAGCACTTCTATCAAATCTCCCCGACGGCCGATGACCAGGCCGATTACCCACTCAAATCGTCGTTGCGCAACCTGCCCATGGCCACGGCGCCGATTCCCGGCGACCTGTGGGGCTCGCTACGCCTGCGGCAGATCGAGAAGATCCGGGCTGACGCGCGCGCGGTGGCGGTGCCTACCGGTGATGAAGACCAGAAAGCCCGCCTGGCGCGCCTGGACAGTTACCTGGACGCGGTGGTCGACGTGTTCAACCTGGCGGCGTTCGTCGTGCCAGGATTGGGGCCGCTGATGTTGACGGTCGGGGCCGTGCAGATGTTCAACGAGGCCTTTGAAGGCATCGAAGCGTTCGAGCGGGGGGAGACCCGGGAAATGTGGGCGCATTTTTCCAGCGTGGCCCTCAACACCGCCTTCGTCGCCACCGGTGCGGCGGTGCTGCCGCACATTCGATGGTCGGGCGCGGTGGATCAGTTGGAGCCGGTTCAATTGGCCAACGGCGAATCGCGTCTGTGGCGCCCCGACCTGAGGGTTTACCAGAGTGAGCTGGCGCCACCCCCGGCGTCGAGTCCGGATACCCAGGGCCTGTATCGGGTCGGCGACCGGCAGGTTCTGCCGCTGGGTGACCAACATTATGAAGTGCAACGGGACCCGCAGACCCTTCGCTATCGCATTCGTCATCCTTCCCGTCCGCAGGCCTACCAGCCCGAGCTGACGGACAACGGCAACGGTGCCTGGCATCACGAACTGGAACAACCGCGTACCTGGGAAGGCCCGACACTGATGAGGCGCCTGGGCCACAGCGTCAAGGACTTCAGCGATGCTGAACTGGAGCAGATCCGCCTCGCCAGCGCGACCCCGCAGGACGTGCTGCGACGGGTGCATGTCGAGGGCGAGCCGGTGCCGGCGTTGCTGGCCGACACTTTGGATCGTTTCGACCTCTGCCGACAAATCGACACGTTCATCGGGCAACTGCAAAGCGAGGAGCCGCTGGGTCATGACTTGGCCGAGCCGATGTTGCACCTGCTGACCCAATATGGCCCGTGGCCAAGAGGGCTGAAGCTGAAGGTCGTCGACGGCGCCGGGCGGACGCGCTGGGAATACGTCCGGCCCTCGGAAGGCGAGACCTCGTTTCGTGAAGCCAGCCTGACCGAGGCCAAGGTCCGCACACCTTCGTTGTTGAAGAACCTGATCGAAGCGGTGGATGCCGCAGGCGCCGACCTGTTGGCCACGGCGAGCCCGCCGATTGCGAAAACCAACATGGATGCTCGCGTCCGGCACCTGCGCCAGGCACTCGCCGAAGCGGCCGTAAATGAAAAGGTGCAGTTGCTCAACGATTACTACGCCATGGACGAAACGAGAGGTGACCCCCATGTCACGCTGATCAAGTCCCGCTTTCCCTCGGTTCCGGCAAAGGCGATCGAGCAGATCATCACCCTGGCCGGTACCGAAGAGTTGCAGCAAATGGCCGCCTGGGATTTCGACGAGGCCAGCCAGACCAAGCCCATCCCGCTGCGCATCGCCGAAGAGCTGCGCCATTATCAGCGCGTGGTGCGTTTGAACCGAGCCTACGAAGGCCTGTATCAGGACGCCTTGGCCACGGCGGACACGCCTCTATTGGTGTTGGCGACCCTGGAAACCTTGCCTGGCTGGAGCGACACAGTGCGCATCGAATTGCGCGAGGCCGATGTGTCCGGCGCCTTGATCGACAGCATCGGGCCGCAAAAAGCGACGCAGACCAAGGTCGTGGTCAAGGACGATGATGTCTACCAGGCCTTTGACGACAGCGGCAATGAGTTGAGCCATTGGGGCAGTGTCTTCGATGCCTTGCAGCATGCCCTGCCGGATGCCGAACGCCGGGCCATGGCTCGACCCTCGATCCATCACGGCGACCAGTTGAGAGAGGCCATCGGCGCTTCGCCAGTGGATCGGGATACGCTGGCGAGCCGCTTGAAGATGCCTGCGCTCAAGCCCGCCTTCCAATCGCCGATGCGCCTGGCTTCGGGCAAAGTCGGCTACCCCCTGGGTGGGCTGCGGGATTGGTTGCGCCTGGGCCGCTCGCCGGAGAGTCGGGTGCAGGAGCTGTACCCGAGCTACACGGCGGAGCAGACCGAGGCGCTGTTGCGATCGCTGGGCAATGGCGCGGTGAGGGAGCTCAAACGACGTAAAGTCGAGTTGAAAATGCTGCGTCGGGATCTGGACCGCTGGGTCGCTACCCTCGGATGGCGTCACGTGGGTAATAGCTATCAGCAAGTACCGGCAGGGATCAGGCAGGCGGTGGCCGAACAAATCGAGCGCTGCTGGAGGCGTCAGACCCGGGTCGTTGCAGGGGCCGATGGCCGCCGGCTCGGGTATGAGCTTGATTTGAGCAGATTGAACATCGGCGCGTTGCCGGAGCTGACGGCCGACTTCAGCCATGTGGGTGTGCTCAAGATGTCTGACATGGGCCTGACGCTGTACTACTGCGACATCTTCCTCAGCAGGTTCTCTTCCCTCAAGCGCTTGGAAATGCCCAGGAACAGGCTGATGGATATTCCCGGAACCCTGGAGGGTATGCGAAATCTGGAGACGCTTCGACTGGCGAATAACCAGATCGGCCTGACACGGCGTAGCGTTGAAATCCTGCAAAGCCTTGGCCGGCTGAAAAATCTCGACCTGGATAACAACTTGCTGCTGCGCCTGCCGGACTTCAGCAGGCTACCTGACCTGGAACGATTGCACCTGAAGAACACCGGGATCACTGCCTGGCCCACCGGCCTGCGCGACCAACCGCTGGAGCTGATCGACTTGCGCGACAACGGCTTGGCCCAGGTGCCGGATCACCTGCTCGACCCGCCCGCCGAGCGTGCCCATGCTACCGCACGCCTCAATCGGGTGACGTTGTTGCAGGGCAACCCGTTGAGCGAGGGGGTCCAGCAGCGCATGCGTGATTATTGGGCGACGGTCTTGCAGACGCGTCCTGAATGGGCGGTCCTGCGTTTGCCCGAGGCGTTTGGGTTTTCAGCGCCGGTCGGGCCGGCGAATATGCAGCAATGGCTGCGCGACCTGCCTGCGGGCCAACTGGCGGAAAAAAGAGCCTTGTGGCAAAGCCTGGCGGATGAGCAGCACTCGGGAGAGTTTTTTGAGTTGTTGCATCGGTTGGCTAACTCTTACCAGGGGCTGGAAGATTATCCGGACCTCCAGGCCCGCGTCTGGCAGATGCTCGAGGCGATGGGCAACGCCACCGACTTGCGTCATGAGCTGTTCGACCTGGCCGGCCGACCGGCCTGTGAAGATCGCGCAGCCTTGTCGTTCAGCTACCTGGAAATCCGCTTGATGATCCATAACGCCAGGGCCTTGGCGGTTGGAAAGGATGAGGCGGCAACACTGGTCCAGCTGGCCAAGGGGCTGTTTCGCCTCGATGAGGTAGAGCGTATTGCCCTGCAGGATATCCAGCGGCGCCGTGATGCGATCAATGCCCGCACCGACCTGACCAACGATGAAAAGCGCGAAAACCTGGCGCTGATAGAAGAAGTCGAGGTCCGTCTGGCTTACCGTGTGGGGCTCAAGGATCGACTGGGGCTACCGGGGCAACCCGCCGGCGGGGCTTTTCTCACGCTGGGAGATGTCACCCCTGGAATGCTCGATGCCGCTGCCAATGAGGTGTTGGCGCTGGACGATTCCCCCCAGCAGTTTCAGTCGCTGGTGGGCCGGGATTTCTGGATCGATTATTTGAAGCAGGCCCATGGGCCCTCCTTCCAGGCGCTGAACGACACCCTTATCGCCAACCAGATCGAGCTGGATGAAGCGAAGGCCTCCGGGACCCTGGAGGAAGCCGACTACATCAGCCAGTCCGAGGCGTTGGGCCTGCAACACAAGATCAAGGAAGCGGAGCTGGTCCAGTCGTTGACGCGAACCGAGCTGGAGCAGTTGCCAGGCAGTACCGACCTGTAGGCTGATCCTTTCAGGCAATGAAAACCGTGGCGAGTACGCGTGCTCCCGCCGAATAGGAGCCGTAGGAGCTGTCGAGTGCAACGAGGCTGCGATCTTTCCCCAAACGCTTGAGTCCCAAGCGAAAGATCAAAAGATCGCAGCCTTCGGCAGCTCCTACGGTCCAGCGGGAGCAGCGCCCTCGCCACAGGAACCGCGCCGGTTCAAAACAGGAAATAACGCTGCGCCATCGGCAGCACTTCAGCCGGTTCGCACCACAGCAACACGCCGTCGGCCTTGACCTGGTAAGTCTGCGGATCGACGTCGATGCTCGGCAGGTAGTCGTTGTGGATCAGGTCGGTCTTCTGCACGTCGCGGCAGCCTTTGACCACGGCGATTCTCTTCTTCAGCCCCAGTTGTTCCGGCAACCCGGCCTCGGCGGCGGCCTGGCTGATGAAGGTCAGGCTGGTGGCATGCCGTGAGCCGCCGTAACTGGCGAACATCGGTCGGTAGTGCACCGGTTGTGGCGTCGGGATCGAGGCGTTGGCGTCGCCCATCAGGCTGGCGGCAATCGCTCCGCCCTTGAGGATCAGCGTCGGCTTGACGCCGAAGAACGCCGGGCGCCACAGCACCAGGTCGGCCCACTTGCCCACTTCGATGGAGCCCACTTCATGGCTGATGCCGTGGGTGATCGCCGGGTTGATGGTGTACTTGGCGATGTAGCGCTTGATGCGGAAATTGTCGTTGCCTTCGCCGTCGCCGGGTAGGGCGCCGCGTTGTTTTTTCATCTTGTCGGCGGTCTGCCAGGTGCGGGTGATGACTTCGCCGACGCGGCCCATGGCCTGGCTGTCGGAGCTGATCATCGAGAAGGCGCCGAGGTCGTGGAGAATGTCTTCGGCGGCGATGGTCTCGCGGCGGATGCGGCTTTCGGCGAAGGCCACGTCTTCGGCAATGCTCGGGTCCAGGTGATGGCAGACCATCAACATGTCCAGGTGCTCGTCGATGGTATTGCGGGTGAACGGCCGGGTCGGGTTGGTGGAACTGGGCAATACGTTGGGAAAACCGCAGGCCTTGATGATGTCCGGCGCATGGCCGCCACCGGCGCCTTCGGTGTGGTAGGTGTGGATGGTGCGGCCCTTGAACGCGGCGAGGGTGGTTTCCACGAAACCCGACTCGTTGAGGGTGTCGGTGTGGATCGCCACCTGCACATCGTACTGGTCGGCCACGCTCAGGCAGTTGTCGATGGCCGCGGGCGTGGTGCCCCAGTCTTCGTGCAGCTTCAGGCCGATGGCCCCGGCCTTGACCTGCTCGATCAACGGCTCCGGCAGGCTGGCGTTGCCCTTGCCGGTGAAGCCGATATTCATTGGGAAGGCATCGGCGGCCTGGAGCATGCGCGCCAGGTGCCACGGCCCGGAGGTGCACGTGGTGGCGTTGGTCCCGGTGGCCGGGCCCGTGCCGCCGCCGATCATGGTGGTGACGCCGCTCATCAGCGCTTCTTCGATCTGCTGGGGGCAGATGAAGTGGATGTGGGTGTCGATGCCGCCGGCCGTGAGGATCATGCCTTCGCCGGCGATCACTTCGGTGCTGGCGCCGATGGCGATGGTCACGTCGGGCTGGATGTCTGGGTTGCCGGCCTTGCCGATGGCGGCGATGCGCCCGTCCTTGAGGCCGACATCGGCCTTGACGATGCCCCAGTGGTCGATGATCAGTGCGTTGGTGATCAAGGTGTCGACGACCTCGGCGGCCAACAGTTGGCTCTGGCCCATGCCGTCGCGAATCACCTTGCCACCGCCGAACTTCACTTCTTCACCGTAGGTGGTGAAGTCTTTTTCCACTTCGATCCACAACTCGGTGTCGGCCAGGCGGACCTTGTCGCCGACGGTGGGGCCGAACATGTCGGCATATGCCTGACGACTGATTTTCATTTCTTCGGTCCTCGGAACTGAGCTGCGAGCTTCAAGCTGCAAGCCTCAAGTAAAAACAAAGTTAGGGGGGAGCGCCGCAAACTGCTTTTTCTTGCAGCTTGCAGCTCGAGTCTTGCAGCTGAAGTCAATCCAGGTCGCCCATGACTCGTCCCGCGAACCCGTAAACTCGCCGCAACCCAGCCAGATCGACAAGCTCGACTTCCCGACTCTGGCCCGGTTCGAAACGCACCGCGGTGCCGGCCGGGATGTTCAGGCGCATGCCACGGCTGGCGGCGCGGTCGAAGGTCAAGGCGTCGTTGGTCTCGAAAAAGTGATAGTGCGAGCCGACCTGGATCGGTCGGTCGCCGCTGTTGGCGACGTTCAGCGTGAGCGTGCGGCGACCGACGTTGAGTTCGATGTCGCCGGGCTGGACCTGGTATTGCCCTGGAATCATTGCGGTTGCCCCAAAATCTTGTAGTAAATGGCGGTCGGGGTGTAGGTCCCGTCCGGGCTCTGGCAGTAGTCGGGCAGTTCACCGACGCGGGTGTAGCCCATGGCGCGGTAGAAGGCCTCGGCCTCGGAACCGGCCTCGGTGTCGAGGTACAACAGGCCACGCTTGTGCTGGCGGGCGCCAAGTTCCAGGGCGCTCATCAATTGCTGGCCCAGCCCGCGGCGGCGAGCCTCACCGCGGACCAGCAGCTTCTGCACTTCGGCGCGGTTGAGGCCGTTGGGCTTCTGGCACAGGGCAAGCTGGACGCTGGCCTGTACCTGTTCATCCTTGACCACCACCCACAGCAGCAGGTGGCCCTGGTTGAGGCTTGCCTGGACCTCGTCGAAATGGGCGCGGGCCTGGACGGCATCGAGATCGGCCATGAACCCCACGCTGGCCCCGTAGCCGACGGCGTCGAGCAACAGATCGATCAGGCCCTGGCGATAATGCGCAAAGCTCTCGGCGTGGACCCGACGCAACTGGGCGGCGTTCATTGGCTTTTCACTCCTTGTTGATGGCAGGCGGTAACGCCCCGGGGTTGAGGTTCAACTGCATGAAGGTCAGGTCCAGCCAGCGGCCGAACTTGGTCCCCACCTCGGGCATCTGCCCGGTGATCACGAAACCGGCCCGCTCGTGCAGGCGAATCGAGGCCGCGTTGCCACTTTCGATGGCCGCGACCATGACGTGTTTATCGCAGGCCCTGGCACGTTCGATCAGCGCGTCCATCAGCAGCGGGCCAAGGCCATTGCCGCGTTGATCGCTGCGTACGTACACCGAATGCTCCACGGTGTGGCGGAAACCGTCGAACGGCCGCCAGTCACCGAACGAAGCGTAGCCCAGCACGTTGTCTTCGGCGTCGACGGCCACCAGCACCGGGTAGCCCTGGGTCTGCCGGGCGCTGAACCAGGCCTGGCGATTGCCCAGGTCCACGGCTTGTTCGTTCCAGATCGCCGTGGTGTTGAGGACGGCGTCGTTGTAGATCTCGCGGATCGCCGGCAGGTCTGCGGCACGGGCGTCACGGACATGGGCTGTCATGAGGTGGCCTCAGGCGATGGGTTGGTGGACGGTGACCAGTTTGGTGCCGTCGGGAAACGTTGCTTCGACCTGGATCTCCGGGATCATTTCCGGGATGCCTTCCATCACCTGTTCGCGGCTCAACAGCGTGGTGCCGTAGTGCATCAGCTCGGCGACGGTCTGGCCGTCACGGGCGCCTTCCAGCAGCGCGGCGGAAATGTAGGCCATGGCCTCCGGGTAGTTGAGCTTCAAGCCCCGGGCCAACCGTCGTTCGGCGACGAGGCCGGCGGTGAAGATCAGCAGCTTGTCTTTTTCGCGTGGGGTCAGGTCCATGTGCAATCCATAAGGGCAGATAAAAAATTCGGGCTAAAACATGTCCCCCTGTGGGAGCGGGCTTGCTCGCGAATGCGGGCTCACATTCAACAGTTGAGTTGGCTGACACACCGCCTTCGCGAGCAAGCCCGCTCCCACAGAAAAGCCAATTCAAGTACTCCAGATTCTCGGGGGCATGGCCTCCCGACCGAGCAGCGCCGGGCGCAGAAGCCGCCACAATTCAATCAACCACCCCCGCGCCAGCAACGCCTCGCTCGCCAGGCACCGCGCCACGACCAGGCCGGGCAATTGGGTCAGGTCGCCGCGCACGGCATGGCCCAGGGAGCGGCAGTGTTCCAGCCGTTCGCTGTCGATCTCGCCGGTCACCAGCAACGTGGCAAACACCGGATCACCGCCCAGCCCGATGGGCGAGTCCAGCAGCCCATCACCGCCCACAATGCGCTGGCGCTCATGCCACAGCAACTGGCCGTCGCGGCGAATGTCCAGTCGCGATTGAAAGTGCCCCAGGTCGAACCGCTCGCCGCTGGCCGGTCGGCCGAGGGCGACCATGTCCCAGTAGAACAGGCGTGCGTCGCCCTGCAGGTCGATACTCGTGCCGAGTTCGGCCTGGGCCGCGCTGAAGACGATGGTTTCCTGGGGCAGCCATTCCAGGGTCGCGCCGGGGGCCACGCTCAGGGTCAACTGTTGGTACGCCGGCCCGGCAGCGCGGTACCACTTGGCCGCGCCGGGGCTGGTCAGTTGCGCCCAGGCGCCAGGGCCGACGTGGGCCGAGATGTCCAGCCGGTCACCGCCGGCAATCCCGCCGGGCGGGTGGACGATGATGTGCTGGCACACCTCGGGACCTTCGGCGTACAAGTGCTTCTGCACCCGCAACGGGCCTTTGTGGCGGCGCTGTACCGGGCGTGTGCACTCGCCGAAGCGGGCGTAGCCCAATTCCAGCTCGGCGTGCCAACTGGGGGTGAACAGGGCCGAAGGCGCCAATGAACAGACAGGTAGATTCATGATTTCTGATTATCGTCAGGACGCTACAGACTAGATCGTAACCAGCCCGCGCACACCCTCGGCTTCCATATTTTCTCCGCGCCCCTGCTGCACGATCTCACCCCGGGACATCACCAGGTACTGATCGGCCAGCTCGGCGGCGAAGTCGTAGAACTGCTCCACCAGCAAAATCGCCATGTCGCCCCGGGCCGCCAGCTTTTTGATCACCACGCCGATTTCCTTGATCACCGAGGGCTGGATGCCTTCGGTGGGCTCGTCGAGAATCAGCAGTCGCGGGCGACTGGCCAGGGCCCGGCCAATGGCGAGCTGCTGTTGCTGGCCGCCGGACAGGTCACCGCCACGGCGTTGTTTCATCTGCAGCAGCACCGGGAACAATTCGTAGATGAAGGCCGGCACTTCCTTGGCTTCGGCACCGGGAAAGCGCGACAGGCCCATCAGCAGGTTTTCTTCCACCGTCAGCCGTCCGAAAATTTCCCGGCCCTGGGGCACGTAGGCAATGCCGGCATGCACCCGTTGGTGCGGCTTGAACGCGGTGATGGCCTTGCCTTCCCAACTCACCGCGCCTTCCTTGGCCGGCAACAGGCCCATCAGGCATTTGAGCAGGGTGGTCTTGCCTACGCCGTTGCGCCCCAGCAGGCACGTCACTTCGCCGACCTTCACGTCGAACGACAGGCCGCGCAGGATGTGGCTACCGCCGTAGTACTGGTGGAGGTGTTGGACCTGTAGCATTTGAACTCCGTTTTTTAGAGCTTCAAGCGGCAAGCTTCAAGCTGCAAGTAAGAGCAGGATGGTGTGCGGCTTTTGCTTTCAACTTGCCGCTTGAAGCTTGCGGCTCGACGCTCACCTACCCAAATAAACCTCAATAACCCGCTCATCGGCCTGCACCTGTTCCAGCGACCCTTCGGCCAGCACGCTGCCCTGGTGCAGCACGGTGACGTGGTCGGCGATCGCGCCGACGAAGCCCATGTCGTGTTCCACCACCATCAGCGAATGCTTGCCCGCCAGGGACTTGAACAGCTCGGCGGTGAACTCGGTCTCGGCGTCGGTCATGCCCGCCACCGGTTCGTCGAGCAACAGCAATTGCGGGTCTTGCACCAGCAGCATGCCGATCTCCAGAAACTGCTTCTGCCCGTGGGACAGCAACCCGGCGGCGCGGTCGACTGACGTGGCAAGGCGGATGGTCTCGAGCACTTCGTCGATACGGTCGTGCTGCTCGCCAGTGAGTCTCGCCCGCAGGCTGGCCCACACCGATTTGTCGGTCTTGAGCGCCAGCTCCAGGTTCTCGAACACGCTCAGGGCTTCGAACACCGTGGGCTTCTGGAACTTGCGCCCGATGCCGGCCTGGGCGATCTGTACTTCGCTCATGCTCGTCAGGTCCAGGGTCTCGCCGAACCAGGCCTTGCCGTGGCTGGGCCGGGTCTTGCCGGTGATCACGTCCATCAGTGTGGTCTTGCCGGCGCCGTTGGGGCCGATGATGCAGCGCAACTCGCCGACGCCGATGTACAGGTTCAAATCGTTCAAGGCCTTGAAGCCATCGAAACTGACGCTGATGTCTTCCAGGGTCAGGATGGTGCCGTGGCGGGTGTTCAGGCCCACGCCGGCTGCCTGGCCGAGGCCGATGGCGTCGCGGCTGCTGCCTTGGTCCTTGTTGGGCTCCAGGATGGGTTCGAGCATGAAATCCGCCGTAGGTGTGATTCGCATCATTCGCTCCTTTTCTTCAGCAACCCGATCACACCCTTGGGCAGATACAGGGTCACGACGATGAACAGGGCGCCGAGGAAGAACAGCCAGTATTCAGGAAACGCCACGGTGAACCAGCTCTTCATGCCGTTCACGACCCCGGCGCCCAGCAACGGCCCGATCAACGTGCCGCGCCCGCCAAGGGCAACCCACACGGCGGCCTCGATGGAATTGGTCGGCGACATTTCGCTGGGGTTGATGATGCCCACCTGCGGCACGTACAACGCCCCGGCCAGGCCGCACAACACCGCGCTCAACACCCAGACGAACAGCTTGAAACCACGGGGATCGTAGCCGCAGAACATCAGGCGGTTTTCCGCGTCCCGCAGGGCGGTCAGTACCCGGCCGAACTTGCTGCGGGCCAGGCGCCAGCCGATGAACAGGCTCGCCAGCAGCAGCAACACCGTGGCGAAAAACAGCACCGCCCGGGTGCCGGGTTCGGTGATGCCGAAGCCCAGGATCGAGCGGAAATTGGTGAAGCCGTTGTTGCCGCCAAACCCGGTTTCGTTGCGGAAAAACAGGAGCATCCCGGCGAAGGTCAGGGCCTGGGTCATGATCGAGAAATACACGCCCTTGATCCGCGAGCGGAAGGCGAAGAAGCCGAACACCAGGGCCAGCAACCCCGGCGCCAGCACCACCAGGCACATCGCCCAGAGGAAACTGTCGGTGCCGGCCCAGTACCAAGGCAACTCGGTCCACGACAAGAAGGTCATGAACGCCGGCAAGCCATCCCCGGCGGCCTGGCGCATCAAGTACATGCCCATGGCGTAGCCGCCCAGGGCGAAGAACAGGCCGTGGCCCAGGGAGAGCAAGCCGGCGTAGCCCCAGACCAGGTCCAGTGCCAGGGCGACGATGGCGTAGCAGAGAATCTTGCCCACCAGGGTCAGGGTGTAGGCCGAGACGTGCAGCGGATTGTCCGCCGCCAGCAGCGACAGCAAGGGCAGGCTCAGCAGCACGGCCAGGATCAGCGCGCCGACGGCGAGGGTGACTTTGGGACCGGCCTTTTGCGTGGCCGTGAGCATCAGGGGCTGGTTCATCAGTCGATTACCCGTCCTTTGAGCGCGAAGAGGCCTTGCGGACGCTTCTGGATGAACAGAATGATCAGCGCGAGGATCAGGATCTTGCCGAGCACGGCGCCGATCTGCGGTTCGAGGATCTTGTTGGCGATGCCCAGGCCGAACGCGGCGAACACACTGCCGGCCAACTGGCCGACACCACCGAGCACCACCACCAGGAACGAGTCGATGATGTAGCTCTGGCCCAGGTCCGGGCCGACGTTGCCGATCTGGCTCAGGGCCACGCCTCCGAGCCCGGCGATGCCCGAGCCGAGGCCGAAGGCGAGCATGTCGACCCGGCCGGTGGGCACGCCGCAGCAGGCGGCCATGTTGCGGTTCTGGGTCACCGCGCGCACGTTCAGGCCCAGGCGCGTCTTGTTCAGCAGCAGCCAGGTCAGCACCACCACGAACAAGGCGAAGGCAATGATCACGATGCGGTTGTACGGCAGCACCAGGTTCGGCAACACCTGGATCCCGCCCGAGAGCCAGGCCGGGTTGGCGACTTCGACGTTCTGCGCACCGAACACCAGGCGCACCAGTTGGATCAGCATCAGGCTGATGCCCCAGGTGGCGAGCAGGGTTTCCAGCGGCCGCCCATAGAGGTGGCGAATCACCGTACGCTCCAGGGCCATGCCGATGGCCGCGGTGATGAAAAATGCCACCGGCAAGGCGATCAGCGGATAGAACTCGATGGCGTTCGGGGCGAAGCGCTGGAACAGCAACTGCACCACATAAGTGGAATAGGCGCCCAGCATGAGCATCTCGCCGTGGGCCATGTTGATCACCCCCAGCAGGCCGAAGGTAATCGCCAGGCCGAGGGCGGCGAGCAGCAGGATCGAGCCCAGGGACATGCCGCTGAAGGCCTGGCCCAGCAATTCGCCCACCAGGAGCTTGCGCTTGACCTGGCCCAGGCTGGTTTCAGCGGCGGTGCGCACGGCGGCATCGGTTTCGACGCCGGGTTCGAGCAGGCCTTCCAGGCGGGTGCGGGCCAGTGGATCGCCGGTTTCCCCCAACAGGCGGACGGCGGCCAGGCGCACGTTCGGGTTGGTGTCCACCAGTTGCAGGTTCGCCAGGGCCAGGCTCAGGGCGGCGTGTACGTTTTCGTCCTGCTCACCGGCCAGTTGCCGGTCGAGAAACGCCAGTTGCGCCGGGCGGGCACTTTTTTGCAGTTGCTGCGCGGCGGCCAGGCGTACGCGGGCATCGACGGCGAGCAGTTGATGGCTGGCCAGGGCGGTTTCGATCAGCCCCCGCAAGCGGTTGTTCAGGCGCAGGGTTTTTGGCTGGCCGTCGACGATCAACTGACCTTGTTGCAGGGCGTTGATCAGTTCGACACGTTCAGGCTCCGGCTGCGCGGCCCAGGTTTCCAGGAGTCTGGCCTGCTGGGTCGGGTTGGCGGCGACGAAGTCTTCGGCGTCGCCGGCGTGGGCCTCCAGTGGCAACAGCAGCACCAGGGCGAGGATGAGGCGGTAGAGGGCGGTGGGCATATGCTAGGCCTTGCGCAGTGCTTTTTTTGTGGGAGCGGGCTTGCTCGCGAATGCGGTGTGTCAGGCGACTCAAATGTTGAATATGAGTCCGCATTCGCGAGCAAGCCCGCTCCCACAAGGGTTGTGTGTCGGCCCGGGGATTGGGGCCGACACCCACGGGCTCAGTTGCTCTTCACCGCATAGTCAGGCTTCTTGTCGTTGCCGGCGATGAACGGGCTCCACGGTTGCGCGCGGATCGGGCCTTCGGTCTGCCAGACCACGTTGAACTGACCGTCGGCCTGGATCTCGCCGATCATCACCGGCTTGTGCAGGTGGTGGTTGGTCTTGTCCATGGTCAGGGTGTAGCCCGACGGTGCGGCGAAGGTCTGGCCGGCCAGGGCTTCGCGGACTTTGTCGACGTCGGTGGACTTGGCTTTCTCCACCGCTTGCGCCCACATGTGGATACCGACGTAGGTGGCTTCCATCGGGTCGTTGGTCACCGCTTTGTCGGCACCTGGCAGGTTCTTGGCCTTGGCGTAGGCTTTCCAGGAATCGACGAATTTCTTGTTCGCCGGGTTATCCACGGATTCGAAGTAGTTCCACGCCGCCAGGTTGCCCACCAGCGGCTTGGTGTCGATGCCGCGCAGTTCCTCTTCGCCCACCGAGAACGCCACGACCGGTACGTCGGTGGCCTTCAGGCCCTGGTTGGCCAGTTCTTTATAGAACGGCACGTTGGAGTCGCCATTGACCGTGGAGATGACCGCGGTCTTGCCACCGGCCGAGAACTTCTTGATGTTGGCCACGATGGTCTGGTAATCGCTGTGGCCGAACGGGGTGTAGACCTCTTCGATATCCTTGTCCGCCACCCCTTTGGAGTGCAGGAACGAACGCAGGATCTTGTTGGTGGTGCGCGGGTAGACGTAGTCGGTGCCCAGCAGGAAGTAGCGCTTGGCACTGCCGCCTTCTTCGCTCATCAGGTATTCCACCGCCGGAATCGCCTGCTGGTTCGGCGCGGCGCCGGTGTAGAACACGTTCGGCGACATCTCTTCGCCTTCGTATTGCACCGGGTAGAACAGCAGGCCGTTGAGTTCTTCGAACACCGGCAACACGGATTTACGCGACACCGATGTCCAGCAGCCGAACACCACGGCGACCTTGTCCTGGGTCAGCAGCTGACGGCCCTTTTCGGCGAACAGCGGCCAGTTCGACGCCGGGTCCACGACCACCGCTTCAAGCTTCTTGCCGTTCACACCACCCTTGGCGTTGATCTCGTCGATGGTCATCAGCGCCATGTCCTTGAGGGACGTCTCGGAGATCGCCATGGTGCCGGACAGCGAATGCAGGATGCCGACCTTGATGGTCTCGGCGGCCTGGACGGTCCAGGCCATGCCCATCGCGGCAATGCTTGCCGAGAGTGTAAAAGCCTTGATCAAGCTACGACGCTTCATTGTGCGATCTCCATGGACTTATGAGTTTTTTTTGAGGGCAGATGCAAACGCTGAAAGCGCTTTTGCAAGGGGTGTGCCCGGTCGGAGAAAGGCTTTGAAACAAGGGGAAGGCGCAGGGGTTGGACAGGGTGGCGCACCATGAGTGCTCGTCATGCGGTGGCTGGTGCGACCTGGTGCGCCACATTGGGGCGTCTTGATCGCGGCCACTGAAGATCCCATGTGGGAGCGGGCTTGCTCGCGAAAGCGGTGTGTCATTCAACACATGCATCGGATGACACACCGCATTCGCGAGCAAGCCCGCTCCCACAATTGATCTGTATGCAGCTTGGAGGGCGAGCGCGATAGTAGAACGTTCGCACCGCCTTCCGTTAGTGCACTGTCTCAGCTTGAGGGTGAAGCCGTCTCAGGCTGGCGATTGAACCGGGTAACAAGCCGGTCCAACAGCCACACGACCACCAGCGAAGCCCCCACCAACGGGAACATCAGCGCCAGGGCCAGCATGATGAACACTCCGGTCTTCCAGGTCGGCAAGTCGTGACGCAGCGGCGGCACGCCGAACTTGCCCTGGGGTCGGCGCTTCCACCAGATCACCAGGCCGCTCACGGCGCTGAGCAGGATCATCAGGCAAACCAGCAGCACGAGGATCTGGTTCACCGGGCCGAACATCTTGCCTTCGTGCAGCATCACCCCGGTTTCGGTGGCGCGGGCCACGATGCTGTAGTGCTCCCAGCGCACATCGGCCAGGACCTTGCCGGTGTACTGGTCCACGTGCAGGGTGGCGTCGTTGCGCGGGTCATCGGCGAACACGGCGACGGTGAACACGCCGCTGGCCGTGGTGGGCAACGTGATGCTGTAGCCGGGCGTGACCTGGCGCGCGGTGGCGATATCCTGCACCGCTTGCAGGCTGACGGTCGGGGCGGCGGGGCCTTCGTGCATGCCACCGTGGCCCATGTGCTCGGCATGGTCACCGGACATCGGCATCGGCGTATTTTCCACGGCCCAGGGCACGGTCTGGCGGTGGGCGTTGTTGAGGCTGCCGGCCTCGACATCGGACTTGGGCACGTCATTCCACATCGCCGCTGGGAAGCGGTTCCAGAGGTCTGCGTATTGCTTGCCCCAGAAGCCGGTCCAGGTCATGCCGCTGAGCAGCATCACCAGCAGGAATGCCGCGCCCCAGAAACCCACGACGACGTGCAGGTCACGCCAGAACAACCGACCGCGGGCGCTCCAGCGCGGCCACAGCACACCGGCCGATGATTGCCCGCGCGGCCACCATAGGTATAGGCCGGAGACCACCAGTACCACGCCCCAGCCGGCGGCCATTTCCACCAATCGGTCACCGACGGTGCCGATCAGCAACTCGCCATGGATTGCCCGGGCCATGGCTTGCAGATTGCTCTTCGCATCCTGTTCGCCGAGAACGTCGCCGTGGTACGGGTCGATGAACACATTCAGTTCCCGGCCCTGGTCGATCACCACGAACTGCGCGCTGCGTTCGGCGTTGACCGGTGGCAGGTACTGTTTGACCTGGCCTTCGGGGTAGGCCTGGCGGACCTGCTTGAGCAGGTCGTCTGCCGCCAGGGTATGATGCCCGGCGGGCACGTTCAGCAGGCTGCCGTACATCAGTGGATCGAGCTGTGGCTTGAACAGGTAGATGATCCCGGTCAAGGCCAGCATCACCATGAACGGCGCCACGAACAACCCGGCATAAAAATGCCAGCGCCAGGCCAGGTTGTAGAAATTCGGTTTCGGTTGGCTCATTGCAAAAGCGCTCCGCAGGGTAAATAGGTTGTTATGTTTTTGGTGGTGCTGATCGTTCCCACGCTCCCGCGTGGGAACGCATCCAGTGACGCTCCGCGTCACCGCTGGACGCGGAGCGTCCCGTGCTGCATTCCCACGCAGAGCGTGGGAACGATCAATCAGATCTCCGGTGCCGGTTAGAAACTCATGTCCACCTTGGTCCAGAGCGTGCGCCCCGGTTCGTTGATGGCCTGCGGGTCGCTCGCCGGGTAGCCGAACCCGGCGTTGCCGGCCAGGTTCAAGTGTTCGGCGTAGGCTTTGCCGAACAGGTTGTCGACACCGCTGCTGACCTTCCAGTGTTGATTGATGCGATAGGCGCCGTTGAGCGAGAACACGCCGAAGCCCGAGCTTTTGCCGTAGTCCTTGCCCACCACGTTGCCCTTGTTTTCATCGACACGGTGTTGCGCCGCCACCACCCGCCACAGGGCCCCGGCGCTCCAGCGGTCTTCGCTGTAGGTCAGGCCCAGGCGCGCGTCCAGCGGCGGCATTTGCGCCAGGGCGCTGCCGTCGCTGCTGTTTTTGCCCCAGGCGTAGGCCAGGGTGGCGTCGGCTTTCCAGCGCTCGCTCAGTTTGTAGGCCGCACCCAATTCACCGCCCATGATCCGCGCATCGATGTTCTCGGCCCGGGAGGTGCTGCCCATCATCCCGGGGGTGTAGTCGAAGAGGATGTAGTCGCGGACCTGGCCGACATAACCCGACGCCCAGGCTTCGAGGATTTCGGTCTTGTACTGCAGGCCGAAGTCGAGCTGGGTGGTTTTCTCCGGCTTGATCGAATCGAAGGCATTCAGCGACCCGCTGGGGCCGGCGTCCGGCGAGAACAGCTCCCAGTAGTCCGCAAAGCGCTGGGTGTGACCGACGCCTGCGTAGAGGGTGGTGGGGCTGTCGTCCAGGTCGTGCTCGTAGCGGACAAAACCGCTGGGCAGTGTGTCGGCGCGAGTGTCGTCTGCGGTGGGGTTGGGGCGGGCCGACATGCCGGAACCGATGCTCTGGCGGTAATCCTTGGCTGAGGCGCGGTCGAGCCGGGCGCCGGTGATCACCCGGTCGCGATCGGCGGCGTACCAGGTCAGTTCGCCGAACACCCCGTAGTTGTGGAAGTCGGCGTCCTTGGTGTACGGCAGGTCCTTGTAGGTGTCCACGCCCATGCTGCTGCGTTGGCGATGCTCGTTGGTCTGGGCGTCCAGGCCGCTGATCAATTGCACATCGGCCCAGCGCCAGGTGGCCTTGATGCGCGCGCCGAGGGTGCGGCGGTCGACGTTGGAAGCCATGGGCCCGGCCATCATCCCGGTACCGGACGGCGTGCGCAGGGTGTAGTTGTCCATCACGTGGTCGGCGTAGTTGTAGTAGACCTGGGCCTCGACCTTGTCCAGCAGCTCGCCGATGTTCGAGCGCTCGAAACGCAGCCCGAGGCTTTCGCGCTTGAACTGTGAGCCGTCCATGCCGCGTCCGGCGTAGCGCGCTTCACCGTCGCCCTTGCCGGCCGTCAATTCCAGCAAAGTGTCGGCGTCCGGCGTCCAGCCAAGGGTGACGTCGCCATTCCACTTGTCGTAGCGTGACGGCACGGTGTCGTTATTGCCGTCGCGGTAATCGTCCGAATGGGCGGTGTTACCGATCACCCGTACATAGCCCTGCGGGCCACCGGCGGCGGCATCCACCACTTTGTCGAAACGGCCGTTGGAGCCGGCCAGCACACTGGCGTTGACCCGGGTGCCCAGCTCGCCGAACTGTTCCGGCTCGCGTTCGAACAGCACGGTCCCGGCCGAGGCGCCGGGGCCCCAGAGCACGGTTTGCGGGCCTTTGATGACGGTGAGCTTGTCGTAGGTTTCCGGCGAGATATAGGAGGTCGGTGCGTCCATCCGGCCTGGGCAGGCACCCAACAGCATGCTGCCGTTGGTGAGGATGTTCAGCCGTGAGCCGAACATGCCACGCAGCACCGGGTCGCCATTGGTGCCGCCGTTGCGCACCAGGGCAAAGCCCGGAATGGTCTTGAGGTAGTCGCCGCCATCACTGGCCGGCACCGGTTGGCGCGGGTCCTTGGGGTTGGTGACGACGGTCAGCGGCGAGCTGGGGGCGATGGCGGTGATGACCGTCGGGCTCAGTTCTTCGACCTGATGGTCGTGATGCTCGTGCTCGTCGGCCAGCGCGAGAGGCGTGAGCAGCAGGCCACACAGGGCGGCGATGGTTTGGCGCAAACGAACCCGTGGCTCGTTCAGGGGGCAGCGAACCTGGGCAGAGCCCAACGCGATGCCAGCAGAAAACCTGGACATGATGATTCCATCGAACAAACGTAGACGACACGGTCGGGCAGCCTGGGACTGTCTTGTACGACCGGGTGAGTGGAGTGTCGGCTTACGCGTCGAGGGGCGGTGCGCGGGTGCGGGCACCCGGGAAGAACGCGGTGCGGGCATGGCCCAGGCGCGGGGAGGGGGCGGTGTAGGTGTTGGCCAGTGGTGTGTCAAAGGTGGCGAAGCCATGGCCGCCAGTCAGCGCCGGACAGTTGAACAGCAGGCTGCAATAGCCACACTTTTCCCACAGTGCGTGGTGCTCGCGCTGGGGCGGGCAGTGTTCGTCGGTTGATGCCTCATGTTCGGCGTGGACTCCCGCCGGCATGTCCATGCTCATGTCCATCGACATGCTCATGTCCATGCTCACAGGCATGCGTTGATCCATCGGCATCGACTGGGAAATCAGCGGACCGATAAAGATCATCAGCATGGCGAACAGGCTGATCCAGCTGCCGCGTGTCAGGCTCATGGGCTGACGGCGGGGCATGGATGGCCTGGCGCGAAGGGCGTGCACGGGCGGCTACGTCTACTGGGCGTGCATGTGTGTCTTGGTGCCGTCGGGCGCTTTTTTCTGCACCGCAACCTCGACCGTGACATCCCCGGCTTTTTCGAAATGCAGGGTCATGGGGAAGCGCTTGCCGTCGCTGAGCAGGCTGCGGTCCTTCAACTCCAGCAGCATCACGTGATAGGCCATTGGCGCGAAGGTGACAGTCGCACCCGGGGCGATATCGACGTCGGATACCGGTTGCATTTTCATCAGGTCGTTTTGCATCACATGCTCATGGAGCTCGGCCTTGCCGGCGATGGGTGAGTCGACGCTGAGCAGCTTGTCGGCGCTGGTGCCGCCGTTGTGGATGACGAAATACGCGGCCACGGTCGGCGCATTGGGCGGCAACTCCTGGGACCACGGGTGGGCGATTTCAAGATCGCCTGTCTTGTACTGGTGAGCTTGGGCAAAGCCGACGGGAAGCAGCAGGGCGGCCAGCAGGATAAGTCTGTTCAACATGGCGATTCTCCGGAACGATTCAGGGCGCAGGTGTGTGCGGAAAGAATCAGACCAGGGGCGAGGCGCGGGGGTTGAGGCTTGGCCATTGCTGGCGGGGCGTGGGGTGGTCGGGCTTCAGGTGGACGCCACCGCGATGGGCCAGTTGCGCATCCAGATACAACTGCGGGACATGCCCGGCGAGCGCCACCAACGGCGTCGGACCTGAGCAGCACCAGCAATGCTGCATCGTCGAGTGATTGTCTTTCTGTGGCGTGCCCTGTTCGAGCGTGCCCAGGGAAATCGCGACCATTTTCGTGCCGCTGGACGAGCAGAAACTGCCCCACAGCAGTTGCTCGGCTGGCGAATTGGCAGTCGCGCCACCGCTGTTGGAAAGCGGCATGGCAAGCATGTTGAACAGCACTGCGAAGCAGGCGATCCAGGCAAATGCAAGCCGTTGTCGGGACATGGGGCAATCCGCTCGGTTGGGCGATCAGGTGGCGGTATTTAGCCTGATCGGGGTTGAGAAGTAAAAAAGGCGCGTGCGGTATAGGGTCGCAGGGTTTGCATTAACAGTAGCAACGGTTTTTGTAAGTGGATGCTTTTGTGGCGAGGGTGCTTGCTCTCACTGGGCGCGCAGCGGCCCTGAATATCAAGTTGCGAGGTGTGTCAGGAGAATGACAGCGATCCTTTTTGGGGCTGCTGCGCAGCCCGGCGGGAGTAAGCTTCCTCGCCACGGGAGATGTTGTTGATCAGTTGATATCCGGTTGTTTCCAATCTGTATCGTGGTCAATCCGAGTTACATCTTTTGCCCGGGCGATATCATTAAGGGCTGCTTGAACCAATACACCGTCACCCGCATCCTCTTCGAGACAAGCGTCTAGATAGGCCTCTATTTCCTCAGGCGTTTTGATGTAGGTAGCAGCATCGAAGCGCGTAGCGGCTTCATCCCGCAGAATTTTGGCGAACTCAGGGTCACGTTTGGTTCGTTCCACAATCGTATGTTTATAGCTTCGTGTAAGGGCCATTTTTTTACCCTGAATCTAATGGCGTGCGTAGTTTTTGTGGCGAGGGGATTTATCCCCGCTGGGCTGCGAAGCAGTCCCAAAAGCTGGCACCTCGCAGCATCAGCCTAACCCCGTGCTGTCGTTCAGGGGCTGCTATGCAGCCCAGCGGGGATAAATCCCCTCGCCACAGGGCGGCGGCTGTGCGCAGGTTAGTCGACCGGGGAGTCCAGCAATACCGGCGCGCCCGAGGGCGCCCTGCGCACAACCACCATCGAGTGCAGGAATGACTACCTGACTGGACGGAGCTTATGAACCAGCTGAAGACCACGGGCGACTAAACCCGATCATTGATGGGCAGTGACGGGGACCAAGTTACCGAGGGATCCCAAAGCGCACAAGCCAGCGGATTCTGGCGTAGTTGTAGGGAGCGGCGCAAGACAATGTAGCCAGGTGCCGAAGTTCTGACGGACGAAATTGTAGGGCTGTTCGGAGTTTCTAAACATCGCGACAAAAACGGCCTTAGATCGGGTCCCGCAACGCCAACAAAACCTCACCCACTGTCCCAAACTCCCGATCAACAACCGGCAACACCGGCCGCTTCAACACCAGCACCGGCACCCCAAGCTCCCTGGCTACATCCAGCTTCGGCTCAGTAGCCATGCTCCCGCTGTTCTTGCTGATCAGCACATCGATCTGCCGACGTTCGAACAGTTCGCGCTCGTCTTCGAGGTGGAATGGCCCACGGGCGCCGATGACTTCGCAGCGTTCATTGCCGGGGTAAACGTCCAGGGCGCGCAGGGTCCAGAATTGCTCTGGCGGAATCTCGTGCAGGTGTTGCAGCGGTTCGCGGCCGAGGGTGAACAGTGGGCGGCGGAAGGGTTGCAGGGCCTGGATCAGTTCAGCCCAGTCGGCCACTTCGCGCCAGTCATCCCCGGCCTGGGGCTGCCAGGCTGGACGGCGCAGGGCCCAGCAGGGAATGCCGCAGGCGCGTGCTGCGTGGGCGGCGTTGTGGCTGATTTGCGCGGCGTAGGGGTGGGTGGCGTCCAGCAGCAGGTCGATGCCCTCGGCGTGGATGAATTGCGCCAGGCCTTCGGTGCCGCCGTAGCCGCCGACGCGCACCTGGCAGGTGAGGTCGGTGGGGACGCGACCGATGCCAGCCAGGCTGTAGATGTGATTGGGTCCCAGGGGGCGGGCGATGGCCAGGGCTTCGGTGACGCCACCGAGCAGCAGGATGCGTTTCATTGGAAGCCTCCGGCGTGACCGACGATCCCACCCTGGCGGTCGATGGCGAAGACTTCGACCTGGACCTGGGCCGGCACCACGCTGCGAGCGAAGGCCAGCGCGTGCTCGCACACCGCATCGCCGAGGGCGATACCGGCGGCGCTGGCCATCGCCAGGGCCTGTTGGCTGGTGTTGGCGTCTCGGATGCCCTGCTGCAAAACCTCATCGGCACCGATGGCGGCCGCCCATTCGGCCAGTTGCGGCAGGTCGATGCTCGAGTGACGGCTGTGCAGGTCCATGTGACCGGCGGCGAGTTTGCTGATCTTGCCAAAGCCGCCGCAGAGGCTGAGTTTTTCCACTGGCACCTTGCGCACATGCTTGAGCACGGCGCCGACGAAGTCGCCCATTTCGATCAGGGCGATTTCCGGCAGGTCGTAGACCCGGCGCATGGTGTCTTCGCTGGCATTGCCGGTGCACGCGGCGATGTGCAGGTAACCGTTGGTCTTCGCCACATCGATGCCCTGGTGGATCGAGGCGATGTAGGCCGCGCAGGAGAATGGCCGGACGATCCCGCTGGTACCGAGGATCGACAGGCCGCCGAGGATGCCCAGTCGCGGGTTCATGGTTTTCAGCGCCAGGGCTTCGCCGTCCTCGACGTTGACTGTGACTTCGAAACCACCGGCATAGCCGCTTTCCTCGGCCAGGCGGCCCAGGTGATCGTTGATCATTTTGCGTGGCACCGGGTTGATCGCCGGCTCACCGACACCCAGCACCAACCCGGGCCGTGTCACCGTGCCTACGCCGCGACCGGCGACGAAGCGCACGCCGGGTTGGGCGATCAGGCGTACCTGGGAAAACAGCAGGGCACCGTGGGTTACGTCCGGGTCATCGCCCGCGTCCTTGATCGTCCCGGCCTCGGCGCCTTGTTCGGTCAGGCGGCAGAACTCCAGGCGCATCTGCACCTGCTTGCCCTTGGGCAGTACGATTTCCACGGCGTCGGCTTCGATGCCGCGCAGCAGCAAACGGGCCGCCGCCAGGCTGGTGGCCGTGGCGCAACTGCCGGTAGTCAGGCCGCTGCGCAGGGGGGCGGGTTGTTCGGCGGTTTCGTCACGCATCGAGAGGTTTCGTCAGGTCCAGCAATGTAATCGGCAAGGCCTGGCGCCAGGTGTCGAATTCGCCCAACGGCTGGGCCTGGGCGATGTGGATGCGGGTCAGCTCACCGCCGTGACGTTCGCGCCAGTGCATCAGGGTCATTTCGCTTTGCAGGGTCACGGCGTTGGCAACCAGCCGACCGCCGGGCTTGAGTTGGGCCCAGCAGGCGTCGAGCACGCCTTCGCGGGTGACGCCGCCACCGATGAACACTGCGTCCGGACGCTCCAGGTTGTCCAGCGCCTGCGGGGCACTGCCGCGAATCAGTTGCAGGCCGGGCACGCCGAGGGTGTCGCGGTTGCGTTCGATCAAGCCTTGCCGGCCTGCGTCGGCTTCGATAGCCAGGGTTCGGCAACTGGGGTGGGTGCGCATCCATTCGATGCCGATGGAGCCGCTGCCGGCGCCGACATCCCAGAGCAACTCACCGGGGGTCGGGGCGAGGCGGGCGAGGGTGATGGCGCGCACGTCGCGTTTGGTCAACTGACCGTCATGCTCGAACGCGCTGTCCGGCAAACCGGCCAAGCGTGACAGTCGCGGTGTCGACGGTTCGGCCCGGCATTCGACGGCGATCAGGTTCAGGTCGGCGACGGTGTCAGCGGACCATTGCGCGGCGCTACCGTCGATACGTCGTTCTGCCGCACCTCCCAAATGCTCCAGCACAGTCATGGTACTCGGCCCGAACCCCCGCTCGCGCAGCAACGTCGCCACGGCGGCAGGGGTGTGACGGTCATTGCTCAGCAGCAACAGCCTGACGCCTGTGGATAAATGCCCATTGAGCGCCGCCAGGGGGCGTGCCACCAGCGACAGCGTGACTACCTCCTGCAGCGGCCAGCCCATGCGCGCCGCGGCCAATGAGCAGGAGGAGGGCGCGGGGATGACCAGCATCTGATCGCCCGGCAGCTGTTTCGCCAGGCTCGCGCCTACGCCGTAGAACATCGGATCGCCGCTGGCCAGTACACACACCGACTCGCCCCGTCGCGCCAGCAGCGGTTCCAGGGAAAACGGGCTGGGCCACAATTCCCGTTCGCCGCGGATGCACACCGGCAACAGCGCCAACTGGCGAGCGCTGCCAACAATGTGTGATGCCCGCAGCAAGGCATGGCGAGCCGTTCGGCCCAGGCCCTTGAAGCCGTCTTCGCCGATGCCCACTACGGTCAGCCAGGGGGTCATCTCTGTTCCTCGATTGAATGGGGTTGATCGACAGGCGTGTTGCCGCCGCGAACCGGGCCGCCATCATACCGCGCCCCGGCGGATCAGGCGCCTGGCGCAACATCATTGTGGCTGCCAGACCGCTTTCGCGAGCAAGCCCGCTCCCACAGGGGATTTGGGGTGAGCACAGAATCTGTGCACAACCTGACCAAAACTGTGGGAGCGGGCTTGCCCGCGAAGGCGGCGGTACAGACAACATCATAGGATCAGGCAGCCCGTGTTCTTGAGCTCTCTGGCTTCAATCCGACCAGCAAGCTTTTCATGACCCCCGGCAAAGCAGGCATAATGGCGCTCCTTCGCCAATGTGGCGTTTCTTATCTTTGCCGGTCTTCCCTTGAACGAACGCCCATCCTCCCTCGTCGTACGCCCCTCCGGTTGCCCGGGGTTGCTGCGTGTCGTCCAGGCGCTGGACGGGGGGATCTGCCGGATCAAGCTTGATGGCGGTTCCATCCAGGCGGATCAGGCCGAAGCCGTGGCCTCTGTGGCCGAGCGGTTCGCCGGCGGTGTAATCGAGGCGACCAACCGGGGAAACCTGCAAATCCGCGGGATCGGCCCTGACCATGACGCGCTGATCGATCCGTTGCTGGCTGCCGGGCTTGGCCCGCGCAATCCCGCGGGTGATGACGTGCGCAACCTGATGCTCAGTCCCGCGGCCGGGATCGATCGGCGGATGCTGTTCGACACCCGCCCGTTGGCCGCGCAGATCCTCGTCACCCTGCAAACCCATGAACGCTTCCATGAACTGTCGGCCAAGTTCGCCGTGCAACTGGACGGCGGAGAAGCGTTGGCGATGCTCGAACATCACCACGACGTGTGGCTCTCGGCCCTTGTCCGTAACGGCGAGCCCTGGCTGGCCTTCGGCTTGGCCGGCACCCCGCTGGATAAACCGGCGGGCAAGGTGCCCCTGACCCAGGGGCATGCCTTGGTGGTGGCGGTGCTGGAGTTGTTCCTCGACTTGGCCCGCCCGGACCAGATCCGCATGCGCCACTTGCTGGCTGAAGTCTCTGTGGATGAGTTCATGACCCGGCTGGCCCGTCGTGTGCCCCTGCAAGCGTGCCTGGATTGGCAGCGGGATGCGTCCATCGATGGACTGCACCTCGGTGTTCATCCCCAGCACGACGACCGCGTCTACGTCGGTGCGGCGGCGCCCCTGGGGCGGCTCGATGCGGTCATGCTACGGGGGGCCGCGCAACTGGCGCGGGAGAAGGGCGATGCAAGCCTGCGTTTCAGCCCTTGGCAAAGCCTGCTGCTGCCCAACGTGCGCCGCGCGGATGCCGACCAAGTGCTGGCGCGGCTTGAGGAATTGGGGCTGTTAGGTTCGAACGATCAACCCCTGGCGCAACTCATCGCCTGCACCGGTTCCAGTGGTTGCGGCAAAGCCTTGGCCGACACCAAGGCCGACGCCCGCCAACTGGCCGAGCTGCTGCAACGCCAGGGTCAAAACCTGAAGGTTCATCTGTCGGGCTGCCCGCGTTCCTGCGCGGCGGCCCACGTCGCGCCTGCCACCTTGCTGGCGGTCGCCCCCGGTCGTTACGACCTGTATTTTCGCGATGCCACGTTGCCAGGTTTCGGCGCGTTGCAGGCACACAATCTGACTATTGAAGCGCTCGGCCACTGGCTCGACGCTCGCCCCCGGAGCCCCCTTGATGCTTGATTACATCCGCGACGGTCAGGAGATCTATCGCAACTCCTTCGCGATCATCCGCGCCGAAGCCAACCTGGCGCGCATTCCGGCCGACCTGGAGAAACTCGCCGTGCGGGTGATCCACGCCTGCGGCATGGTCGAGGCCATCGATGGCCTGCAGTTTTCCGAGGGCGCGGGCACGGCCGGGCGCCAGGCGCTGGCCGCCGGTGCGCCGATCCTGTGCGATGCGCGGATGGTTTCCGAAGGCGTGACCCGGGCTCGCCTGCCAGCCAACAATCCGGTGATCTGCACCTTGCGCGACGAGCGTGTACCGGCATTGGCCCAGGAACTGGGCAACACCCGTTCGGCGGCAGCGCTGGAGTTGTGGCGCCCGGACCTGGAAGGCAGTGTCGTAGTCATCGGTAACGCACCGACCGCGCTGTTCTACCTGCTGGAAATGCTCGATGCCGGCGCGCCGAAACCGGCATTGATCCTCGGTTTCCCGGTGGGCTTCGTCGGCGCCGCCGAGTCCAAGGCGATGCTGGCGGCCAACAGCCGTGGCGTGCCATTCGTGATCATGCAAGGCCGTCTGGGCGGCAGCGCCATGGCCGCCGCCGCCGTCAACGCCCTCGCCACGGAGATTGAATGATGCAGCAGCCTGGACGTCTGATCGGCCTCGGCGTGGGCCCCGGTGACCCGGAGCTGATTACGGTCAAGGCCCTGCGCCTGCTGCGCGAATCGCCCGTGGTGGCGTATTTCGTCGCCAAGGGCAAGAAGGGCAACGCCTTCGGCATCATCGAGGCCCATTTGCAGGACGCGCAGACGTTGCTGCCATTGGTCTACCCGGTCACCACCGAGGTGCTGCCGGCGCCGCTGTCCTATGAACAGGTGATCGCCGATTTCTACGACACCGCCGCCGAGCAGTTGGCCGTGCACCTGGATGCCGGTCGCGACGTGGCGGTGATCTGTGAGGGCGACCCGTTCTTCTACGGTTCCTATATGTACCTGCACGATCGCCTGGCCGAGCGTTATGAGGCCCAAGTCATTCCCGGCGTCTGCTCGATGCTCGGCGGCGCTTCGGTGCTCGGCGCGCCGCTGGTCTATCGCAACCAGAGCCTGTCAGTGCTCTCCGGTGTCTTGCCCCACGACGATCTCAAACGTCGCCTGGCCGATGCCGATGCGGCGGTGATCATGAAGCTGGGACGCAATTTCCCCAAGGTTCGCCAGGTGCTTCAGGAACTGGGCATGGACGGGCGGGCGCTGTACGTCGAGCGAGCGACCATGGCCAACCAGAAAATCGTGCCGTTGGATGAAGTCGAGCCGATGTCTTCGCCGTACTTCTCGCTGATCATCGTGCCGGGCGAACGGTGGCAGGGTTGATGGCCGCCAAGACGCCGGCCATCGTCATCCTCGGCCCCGGCAGCCTGGCAACAGCCCGGCGGATCCAGCAGTGTTACCCCGACGCCCTGATTTACGGCCTGGCCGGGCGGGTCGAGGGTGATCGGCAATACCTCGAGTTCGGCGCGACGTTGCGCGAACTTTATCAACAGGACACGCCGATCATTGCCCTGTGCGCGGCGGGCATTGTCATCCGTACCCTGGCGCCGCTGTTGCTGGAAAAAGGCGCCGAGCCGCCGGTGCTGGCAGTGGCCGAGGATGGCAGCGCCGTGGTGCCGCTGCTGGGCGGCCTGGGCGGGGTGAATGGCATGGCCCGGGACATCGCGGCAATGCTGCAGGTCACGCCGGCGATCACCACCAGCGGTGAGTTGCGTTTCGGCACGTGCCTGCTCAATCCACCCAGCGGTTACAGCCTCGGCGACCTGGAGCAAGGCAAGCGCTTCGTCTCCGACCTGTTGGCCGGCGAGCCGGTGCGCATCGAAGGTGCAGCACCATGGCTGGATCAAGCGCAGTTGCCCCAAGACCCGCAAGCCCGGCGCACGATCCACGTTAGCCATGCCCAGCGTGAGGCCAGTGCCCATGAGCTGTTGATTTATCCCCGCAGTGTCGCGGTGGTGGTGAGCGCCGAGGTGGCTGATCTGCCAAGCGCCGTTCGTGCAGCTTTGCAGCAAGCCAACGTGGCGATTGCGAGCCTGGCGTGCCTGGTGGCGGCGGATACGCTGATGGCCAGCACGGCCTTGCGTGAAGCCGCGCTGGAACTCGGGGTGACGCTGCGCTTTGTGGCGGCGACAGGCGATGCCGCCACCTTGGCCCGCAGCTCGATGCCGGCGGCGACCCTCGTTTCGGCAACGGGCAACCTGGTCATCGCCGTCGCCGCGCAGCCCTTGGATGTGGCCCGAATCGGGCGTCCGCGTGGCCGCCTGGCGGTGATCGGCCTGGGGCCGGGCGCTGCCGAGTTGACGGTGCCGGCGGTGAAAGCCGAACTGGCGCGGGCCACCGATGTGCTCGGTTACGAAACCTATGTGCGCATGGCCGGCCCGTTTCGCGACGATCAAGTGCTGCACTGCACCGACAACCGCGAAGAAATGCAGCGCGCTCGTCACGCCTTTGAACTGGCTGCCCTGGGTCGTTCGGTGATTGTGGTGTCGTCCGGCGACCCGGGTGTCTTCGCCATGGCGGCGGCGGTGCTCGAAGCGTTGCACGAATCCAGCGACCCGGCCTGGCATCAGGTGGACCTGGAGATCCTGCCCGGGGTGTCCGCCTCCCTCGCGACCGCCGCCCAGGCCGGTGCGCCGTTGGGACATGACTTCTGCGTGATGTCGCTGTCGGACAATCTCAAGCCCTGGTCGATCATCGAAAAGCGTTTGGACCTGGCTGCCGAAGCCGACCTGGCGCTGGCCTTCTACAATCCGATTTCCCGTGCGCGACCGTGGCAATTGGGGCGTGCGCTGGAGATCGTCGCCCGGCACCGCACGCCGGAGACGCCGGTGGTGTTGGGGCGTGACATCGGCCGTCCGGGCCAGACCCTGCGTGTCACCACGTTGGGACAGCTCACGGCCGAGCAGGTGGACATGCGCACCATGGTCCTGATCGGTTCCTCCACGACATGCGTTTTCCCAAGGGCCGAGGGGGGTGATTGGGTCTATACGCCGCGTTGGTATGGCAGCAAGCCGGTCTGACGAACGGCAGTGGCCTGCCCGGGTCACCGCCTCCTGAATCCTCCCGACGCTGGCGCCTGCTCTCGGTTTATGCGTCGGTATCCAGTTTTATCTGGATGTGATCAATCCTGACTTTAGTTGGCTGTTTTATAGGTGTTGAATAGCAAGTTCTACCGTTCTGTTTGCCAAGTTGTAAAGAAGCAAGATAAAAGCGAGTCGTTGGAAACTTATTGAATTCCTTGTCGATTGAGCGGTGAGCCGGTGAGAGTTATGTTCGTTTTTCAATTCGCTGGCGCTCATGTCCGTGCGAGTGATATCGATTGATTAATCGAGTAAGAGACTTTGTAGGCTGTCAGCGCATGGACGCGTGTCGTTCAACTTCTCGTCACCTGGAAACCTGAGGGTATGCCGGGGTTAGCTATATATACAATAAATGGAAGTATTGTTTATGAGTGAATCTGTGATCTCATCGGCGGACAGTTACGCCGATTTCGTGGACTTGTTAAAACTCAAGGAGCTTGAACAAGCATTAATAGTACACAAGGGCACCGATGAGTATGAGGCGGTGTTGCGTTATTACTTCGGCTGCATCGCCTTGCTCGACTCACCACAGTTGTTGAAGCCATTAGGGTTGCTCAAGCAGGCGCTGGGCGCCTTGCAGGGAAACAGCAGGCCTCCACATACGTCCGAGTCGACGGGTGACGCCGGGCTCATGGACCTGACGCAAATCCATGACAAGATCGAGGCTTTCGAAGCGCGCCTGCGCAACAGCTTCGAGCTATTAAAGCAGCCAGCCACCGAAGTGCCGAAAAAACTGCATTTTGTCTGGTTGGGGGGCGGCGTCGGGGCGATTCAGCGGGACTATATCAATATCTGGAAACAGGTCTTGGGCCCGGAGGGCTATCGCCTCAATCTCTGGTATGACAGTGACGCGCTGCTGGCCTATGAAACCAACCGGATCATTGTCGAAGCTGCCAAGGCCGATGCGATGCTCAAGGGGGCAGACACCAGTGTCGATGCGCTGGAATTGGGTGATCGTTATGAAGAGCGCGTCATCGTTCTGAAGCAGCAGATGTACGCCCATATCACCCAGGCGGTGAAAAACGGCGGCAGCGCCGACGACGCGAGAATCGATTTGTTGGTTCGGGCTTACGGCCAGGATAAAGTGCGGCTGATGGCGCTGAGGGACGATAACCGTCTCAGTCTTGCGGCATTGGCCGAAGGAAGCCTGGAATTGCGCGACCTTGCAAGCGCTGAAGTAGTGCTGCAGTTGCGCGACCTCTACGAACGCGAGATCAGTCTGCGCGGCATGTTCGCCGGGGGCTCCGATATCGTGCGTGTCGAAGTTCTGTTTGCCGAAGGCGGCAGTTACGCTGATATAGACGGCTTGCCTCCACTGGCAGAACGGTTGGGTGAGGTGGATATCCGGGAATTTCAGACTGATGCGCGCTTGGGCGTGTTGCAGCTGCTGTTGGACCAAAACCCCGAGTGGATGCCAGGCCGTCAAGCGCTGCGCGGTAAATACGCGAATTACGTAGATGAAATTCCAACCGCGTATCGTGCGGCGCTTGAGCGTTTCGCTAAGAGTCGACCCGAGTTGAATCGCGTGTTTCGTTCCCCCGTAGAGCGCCTGGCCCGTCCGGACGAATTGCGCGCCGTCATCGAACAACATGCGTTGAGCAACGCGTTCCTCATGGCCCACCCCGGTGCGGCAAGGCTCAAGACCGTGATCGAGCGTTTTCGGCGCAACTATCAGGTCGTTGATATCACTGCGCGCTTGTCCGATGAGCAAAACGTCAGCCTGATGGATATCGAGACTATGAGCGGCCTGGCTCGCCAGGCGGCGACGCAGGTATACGGTGCGTTACACGAGCTGCCACCGGAAATGGACCTGGCCATATCTTTTCTGGTGGAGGCAGCCGCCGCCTATTACAGCGACGGCATCCGTCCCCAGAGCGAAGGGACGATCTATCTCACCGGTCCCAGCGCCTTGCGCCAGGGACTTGCCGATTATCATCGAATGCATTTCACCCCTCAAACCGCCGAACTGTGGCTCGCGGAGGCAGCCATAACGGCGACCTTCACCGTCAATCGGGCAACTGAGGAAGAACTGGATAATTCCTGGAAAGAGAACGAACGGGACACCATGCAATGGCTGGCTAACGAGAAAACAAGCTGGAAAAAAGGGCAGTTCAAGGTTCGTTATGAGGGGGACATGGCGGAGTTGCTCAAATACCGTACCCTACAGTTCGATGAAGGTTGGCCTGTCGTCGAGGGACGGCATGTATTGTCTACTGCCCTGCTGCAGCATCTTGCCGATGAGCTGGGTGCACCGTTCGTTCGGATGATGGGCCATAGTCACAGCGGCGAGGTAGCTTTCGATAAACCCATTCCACTGAGCTTCGATGCGCGGCAGTCGATCCGCGCCCAAAGCCCCTATGCTTTGCCACCCGTTTCGCTAGGCGATTCGCAGACGCGTCAACTGTCCCTCGCCGAGCTTCTGGGGCGCCTCGCCGCCGGGGATTTCGAAATCGCCCAGATGAGCCCCTTGCAGCGCCTGTTGCTAGGCGCCCTGGTCGGTGCGAGCGCCCTGGATAACCGCAGCTTCGACGCGATGCGTCCACAACTGGATAACCTGGCCAACAGCCTCGCCGGACACGGCACCGCCGGCCGCTATGCCGCACTCGAACAGGTGTTGTACCAACGTCAGGCACCGGCGTTCCTGGTCGGCCTTGCCAATGCCAACGACGACCCGCCAAGGCATGGCGAAACCGCTCTGGAGTTGAAAAAGGCCGCACTGGCGCAACCCTTGACGTTGCGTCAATGGGGCCGGCACGTGGCGCGGATCCGGCAAGTGGCGCAGCTTGAATACCGTGTGCGGATCGTCGAGCGTCTCGGTGGGGTGCTGGACGGTTTCGAAGCCGACACCATCAAGCTTGTCCCCCAGGATCTGCTGCTCCAGGGCGAGGGCGACAGGGTCGGCGGACGCTGTTATCCCTTGAGCCTGGCGATGGCTGCCGCATTGTCCCAGGGCAAGGCGGCGGTCAATACCCTGCGCGAGCGCTTTTATCTTGGGGTGATCGAGCCTGAGGCCAGCGACTCGACTATCTTCCTGGGCAGCCTCGAATCACTGCGTGACGTGCAGCTCGGCGACGTCGGCCGCACGCTGGCGCGCTCGGACCTGAACGAGGTCATGGACCTGCTGCACGCGCGGACATCGACCGGCACACTGATGCTCAACTCCGACAATCACGCCATGCTGGTGGCCAAGACTGTGGAGGGCGAGACCAGCACTTATCACTTCTACGATCCGAATTTCGGGGTGTTCGAGTTCGAGCATCCGGCACGCTTCAAACAGGCGCTGACACGGTTTTTCCTCGACGAGGGCATGGCCATTCATTACGCGGCCTATGGCGATGCGGCGCGTCCGACCTTCGACCTGATCGAGCTGGATGGTGGGCGAGTGGCAAGCGTGGTCTTGCCGGGTGAAATTGACGTCGCGAAATTGCTGCTGCCCGGCGCGTTGCCCGGACAGTCGCCGCGCCCGGTCCGGCAACGGCTGGCTAGCGCTCGCGGGCAGTCGTTGCAGAGTAATCCTCGGCTTGGCAACTGTCTGCTGATGCTGGACGCGTATGGGTGGAGCCAACAGATCGAACAGGCGACGGTTCGCCTCCAGCGGGAAAACCAACTGGGCTCACACCTCGTGCCGTTGTTCGACACCTTGGAGGTGACCTCGGACGGCGCCTACCGGATGAACCTGATCGACCCGGCCGATCCGGAACGTCCGGTGCGGATCGTTTCCGCCGACCATGGGCTCCTGCGCATCAAGAACTACCTCTCGGAACGTTTTACGACTTTGGCCAACAAGCCGGTCGTGCCGAGCGATCCCACCGAAGTGGGCAGCGTCCACACCCTTAACGCCGGCTTTGCGATCCAGGCGCTGATGAACGCCTTGCGGGGCCGGGAAGGGGTGGACCGGCCCCTGACCCTGGCCGTCCGGCTGCATGCCTATGTCAACTATGCGCAGCTGGTGCATGGCAACGTGGCTGATGTCGCGGGGCTGTTGGGGCTGGTTCGCCAGGCCCTGGCGGAAGAAAAGCTGATTGCCCGTACCGTGGCGCCGGTGGTCAAGGCGGCGGTGGGATCCAGCGTCAGTGAAGCGACCGGCGGACTGCTGCAATTGGCCAACGTTGGGTTCGATATCTATCAATTGGCGACAGCGCAAAACGAAGCTGAGCGCGCCCAGTTCGGGACCCAGTTGGCTTTCGACTCGGCCAGCCTAGTCTTGTCGGGAGGTGCTTATGCTGTCGGCGCCACGGCCGCCGGGGCTTTCCTGGGGGGCGCCGCGGTGATACTCGGTGGCTTGGCCGTAGGTGTGGCTGCCCTGGCCCAGGGCTTCGCCAGTATTACCGAAGAAGCCAAGCAGGTCGGGCTGTTTTTCGACGAGGTGAGCAAGGCTCATCTGGAGGCCTATCGACTCGACGCCACGCAGGGGGCCTGGGTGCCGCATTCGTCGCTGATTCTCCAGACGCTGGACCTGACCCGTGCCGAACTGGTGTTGGACGGCCCCCGGCTGTACCCGCTGCGCGATCATTTCGGGGTGCCGACCTTCGACGACGATTACGCGCGGGCGATCGATATACGCAGAGAGTTGAGGCTGTCAGGACGAACCACTTTCAGGCCGGGCGCTGGTTCAGTCATCGTCTTGCCCTGTACACCGCAAACCTGTTATCGCTACGAATACAAGGCGCTGCCGTTCGCAACACTGCGCCATGACCGCGGCTTCGACATCGCCCGGCGCCTGGAGAAAAAGAAAGCCGACGGCGGCTGGCTGTTCCTGTTTTCCTTCTATTCGTTTCCGAGTGACTACATCCTCTATCGCATGGTTCCGGACTATCGGCCCACGACGATCAACGTATTGCTCGACGACGTCGATCGCTCGCTGGTCGTCCCGGTGCTGCCCGCGGCCTGGCACGGCAAGGTCGCCTATCAGATTCGCAGCGCGGGCAAGCGCTGCGCATTGGTGCTCCATCCCGGGGTCGGCGTGACCCTTGAATCGCCAAGTCTGAAGCAATCGAGCTGGATCCTGGACGCCCCCTGGGCCAGCGAGGGCGATGTCCGGTTCGAGCGTTACAGCAAGCTGTTCATTGGCGACGTCCAGGTGACCTACACCGGGACGGGGCGCCACCAGACGCTGCTCAGGCTCGCTAAGGGGCAAGTGTTCCAGGTCGACGCCGGCGAGCGCAAACTCATCCTGGCCGAGGCGGATGTGCCACCAGGCATGGATCGCCAGGCTCTGCAGGATCGCCTGCGGACCCTGGCGCGGGAGCACCGCCTGGTCATGCCCTATACGCCGATCCACCACTATCTGATTCCGTTCGAAAAGCCCGAAGAGCCCCGCTATATCACTGCCTGGTACGACGCGAAGGGCGACCGCTTCCTTTATATCCGCAACGACCTGCCAGGGGCCGGCGACGCGGTGTTGGGAGCGGTAGTGGGTGATGCCTGTTATTTCTACGACCCGCAGAGCCCGATCATCTGGCAGGTCGATGCGGTCACCGGGCTGCTGAGCTATCGCTATTGGCTGTGGGGCGCCGGCAGAGTGACAGCCACCATCAAGAGCGTCGAGGCGGATGGGCAAGGGTTGGTGCAGGTCGTGCAGCACGTTACCCGCCAGGATCAGACCCTCGATGTGCTGGTGTATGTGATCCATGAAGGGCAACTGTTGCTCAGTTCGATCACTCGGGACCTGGATCCGGCGCTGGAGTCGGTGTTGAGCGCCGGCGAGACCCTGACGCAATGGTCGCAGGTATTGGGCGACGATTTCCTCGTGACACCGAGCGCCGCCCCTGAGGCCATGTTCCTGACCGTGGTCTGGCAACCGGCGCCCTTTGTTTCGATCTGTTGGAAGTCGGATGAGCAATGGCGGGACATGGCCTGGGTGCGTCGCAGCGACGGCCTGATCATTCGTCCCGTGCCGAGACGCAACGAACCGCATGGATGGGCCGATTCGATCAAGGACATGGCTGACCTGACATTGCTGCCGCCGCTGGGTGACGACAATATGTTTATCATTTACGACCGGCCCAAGCAGGCCCTGTGCTTCAGACGGCGTAGCGTGGTGGCGGGCAAGGCGCGCTGGTCCACTAAGTGGGCGAGTTCCGAGCGTCTGGAAAATGTTGTCGCTGTTGAGGGGGGGTACGTCGCGCTGACTTCGGGAGGCTTGATCTACAACCTGACCGGCGAGGGCAACTTGAAGCTCAGTGGCGTGAACGAAACCTGGTTCAAGGATCGGGTCCAGTGGTGGTCGGCCTTGGACGCCCTGGCTCGGCGAAACGCCAGTGAGAGTCTGGTTCTCATCGGCCTGGGCAACTTCAGCGCTGACGCGAAGTTGTGTGCCTGGTACATCGGTAACCGCCTGTTGCTGGCCGAGGCTGGCCCCGGCAAGGAAATCCGCCTGGTGGGCGTCACCCCGGACGGCGAGGCCGCCTGGTTGTTCGATGTGCAGGAGGGCGAAGTCTATCGCCAGGCATTTTTCGATACCCGGAAACTGGAGGCCGCCTTCGGCCAGGGTTCGCAGTTACTGAAGGCTGATGCGCTGCCTGTTCCACAGCCTGTATGGGCGCAGTGGCAGTTTGCCGAGCTGATGGTCGAAGGTGCCGGGTTGCGTGGCGTGACGTTCGATGGCGTGGTGGTTGCGTTGCGTGATCGAGAGCCGCCGTTGATCACCGGGGTCACTCGTCAATGGGTCATCACCCAGGGCGATCAGGTGCATGAGGGGCTCAGGCGCCTGGCGACTCAACCTTTGCACGGCCCGCTGCTATCGGTGGAGGATCCTTCCAGCCTGAAATGGTTCGTTGCCGAGACCGAACGGCTGATCCAGGTCTCCAAGGGCGCCATTCCCGCGGCCTTCGAAGTGCTCGGCACCCAGCGACAGACCCGTGTACTGGTGCATGAAAGCAATAATGGAAAGCTGCTGGTCCTGCCGGGCAAGGGCCCTGTGGGGGAACTCAGCTACGTCCAGCGTGAAGGTGAAGTGCTGGTTGTCGAGGGGCATGAGATGAAAATCGATGATCTGTTGCCGCTGATGCCCGACGACGTCACTACCCTGGTCCTGCGCATGGGGCAAGGCGCGGTGAGTTATCGATTGTCCAAGGCCGTCTGGCTGAGAGCCAGGTCGGTGATCCTCGATTGCCGGCCTCCGCTGGGCGATACGGTAACTATTCCCGGCAAGTTGATCTGGGAACTGGAAGATCCTGATGCCTTGCTGCTGAGTCTCGTCGATGAACACTTGGTGATCATCGATCCGAACAGCGGCCACAGCGTGATTTTCCGTGAAGTCCATGCCACGGACGTAAGCTTGCGTGGCGAGGTGTTGCTCAGTTTCGAGGGGAATCGACATTACGCCGTTTCGGCACTGGTCCGCTGGCTGGACGGCCAGCCGGGCACCCAGAACGGCGTGACACTCAAAGCCTTCAGCAGCACTTCATCTGCGCAGGAAAACAGCGTAGCGGATTGATCGCGGGTCGCGCCTACGGCACCAGATAACCTCGCACCCCGGTAAAAATGATCTGCGCCGCCAAGGCGCAGACAAACAGCCCCATCAGGCGGCTGACGATCTGCAGGCCCTGGTCGCCGAGGATGCGTTCGATGCGGCTGGACAGGTAAAGCACCACGCCGACGGTAAAGCTCGCCAGGGCGATGCTGATGATGGCCATGAGTTTGTCGTCCCAGTGCGGCTGGCTCACGCCCATCACCAGCAGGGCGCCGATGGTGCCGGGGCCGACGGTCAACGGAATGGTCAGCGGGACGATGGTCACGTCCTGCTGCACATTGTCGGTCTGCACGGCCGACTTGCCCTGGGCCATGCCCAGGGCCGAAATGAACAGCACGCTGCCGGCGCCGATCCGGAACGCATCCACGGTGATGCCGAACACGCTGAAAATCACTCGCCCGAACAAATACAGCAACACGCTGGAGATCAGCGTCGCCGTCGCGACTTTCCAGGCCAGGCGGCGTTGCTCCTTGCGCGAATAGCCGCGAGTCAGGCCGATAAAACATGACAGCACGAAGAAGGGGCTGTAGAGGACCAACATCTTCAGATAAACGCTGAACAGCACGTGGAGCATGGTCGGAACTCGCGACGAATGACAATTGACGTGGAGTCTATCAGGCGCCGGGGTGTCTGTCGGCTGGCCGTGGGCTTAAGGGTTTTAATGTAGTGAAACCTTGGTTTGTTTTTTTCTGTTAGTTGTTGGTTGTTGTCCTGGAATTAAGTGCGGTTACAGTTCTGTGCTTGTTGCCCTTAAGGTGGATAGGTAAGTATGGCGCTCGGGCCCATGGAGGGCTTTAATTAAATAAGGGACATATTCAATGAATACTAAATTTGATTCTATTATCACCTTGGCGGACCGACTGGAACGCCTGAATGCCTACGATATATCGCCGAACGATGTAATTGTTTCCCCTCGGATTGCCAGATATAAAACGGCAGGGTTTGACAACGAAATCGAAAAGCCGGACCGCGCTTCGATTGTCGGAGACGCTATCATGTCGTTCGTTTCAGGTATGACGGCGCAAAATCAAGCGGATATCCAGCATTCCTATCTATTTGCATCGCTGGTTGCCAGTAAGAAGTATCCAGGGGATGACGAAGGCGATAAATGGTATAAAACCTTCCTTGAGGTCATGCAGAGTTGTGGCTGGACCATTCTGCAGCATTACTACGATAAGGTTGCCGCGTCCGGCAAGAGTTTCAAGATGGATCAACTGGTGTTGAAAGTCCTCGGTTCGGCGGTGGCAGCGGCTGCCGTTCCTGGTCCGACTTCGTTGCTGATGCTGAAAGTGGCCGGTGATGCGATCGCCGCATTGCAAACCAATGACAAGTCGCTGCGGCTCTTTGACCAGAATATCCAGGAGTCCGGCACCGGTGGCTTTGGTGTGGCGAGCTGTCACGAAACCCCGCACGGTGAAATACTCATGGCATTAGGCGCCGTGCGCTTCATCAAGCGGACGAACCAGACCAAGGTCCTGTTCGTGGATTGGGATAGCAGTTCGGTAGACTTGTATCGCGGTGAATGCCATATGACCATGGTGCCGACAATTATCAGTGCGACTCGAGAAGCTATCATTAAAAAACTGGGTGATCGCGCAAAACAAAAAATCGACGAATACGAGATCTGATTGATTGATCTCCTGGCGACTACCGAGGTAGTCGCCATCCGTTAATGGAATAAGGTAATTGTCATGAAAGATCATTGTTCGGTTTTTATTGATGCCGGTGCTGTTGTCCTGCTGCCCACTGACCTGATTGGGCAGGACCGGCTCGATATATTGAATTCGATATTGTTTGCCCAGCTGGTAGCCAGTAAAAAATACCCCGCTCTTGCCCGGTCCAGTGACTGGTACTCAGCGTACCGGGAAGTACTGAATAATGGCTGGATGCAAAAGGCCGTGAGTTGGGACAGCTTTACACTCGCAGCCTCATCGAAAACCAACCTGATGGGATGTGTCGAAGAGCGGCTGGGAGAATATGTTGAGCGAACTTTGATTACGCAGGTAACTGATGTATTGAAGCGCGTCGCCCAGTTGTCCAGCACGTTGCCCGCTATCGAATTGCTGCGTGAACATGCCCATCGGCCGAAAAGTCCGGATTCGTCCGAGGCGCCCCATAAAGTACCCGACAGAATCAGGCTGCAAGTCATCCTGGCCCAACAGGGGCCTTTATTGAGTAGCGTCTGCCTGGAGTTCGAGCCCGAGCACGTGACGTCCAACCCTCTTGGACAACTCTTCTCCACCGATCCTGTGGTGGGCAATATTCAATTGCGTTGCTTCAAGGCGAATTTGTCCCAGGCGCTCTATGCGCCCTTCCGTGATGCGATTGTCCACAAGCTGGGGGATAAGGCCGCCAGGAACATCATCGATATTTCCGATGCGGTCGAGCAAGCGCAACCGGAAGCGGGTGCGTTATGACGGATCAAGGGTTTGGATCGGCCGACGGGCAGCGGTTGCGCCTGGATGAGGCATCGAGGGCAGCGGTGGTGGGCGGGAGCATCGTGTCCTTCGACGAGGGTTTGTCCCTCCAGGATCGCGAGGATATCTACCTGAGCAACTTGTACGCGCAATTGGCAACCCGTTCGGCGTACAAGGACGGTCTGGTCGGTAACTGGTTCGACTATTACAAGAACAAGCTCAGGTACCTGGGGTGGGACTCGGCGCGTCCTGTCAGTGCGGGGCAGGCCGGGCAAGGATTGATGGCCGATAGCGTTTCGCAGCAGATCGCCCGTTCCTTTGGCGCAGGCTATTCGCGGCAGGCCAGCCAGGCGATAGCAACGCTTGGACGAAGCCCTGCTGCGCTCGAGCTGTTTGAACGAACGAGCCTACAGCGCAATACGGGATTCTTCCAGGTGATCCCCTGCGCGGCCAAATCCCGCGGGAAAGTGGAAATCGCGTTGTATCACAAGCAGTTCCGCACCCGCAGGACGGTCTCGGGATTTCTGTTCTGGCCAATGGAGGAAGTGGTGGAAAGCAGCGTGGAGGATATGGCCATCGTGACATTCAGCACGCTGCATTACGCAACGTTCAGGCAAAAAGTCGCGGCCGCGGTGATCGCCGAAACGACTCGTCACCTGCATGAGCTGGAAATCTGAACGACGCTACGGGTAGTCGCTGAATGCTCTTCGCGGGTTCAGGGCGTATGCACGGCCTTGTTCTGCTGGTCGCGCTGGGCCACCCAGTGTTCGATCAGCTCGCGCAGTTGTGACAGTTCCACCGGCTTGGCCATGTGCCCGTCCATCCCGGCCTGGCGGGCGCGTTCCTTGTGCTCGGCCAGGATGTGCGCGGTGAGCGCCACCACCGGCGTGCGGGTGCGCTGGTTACCCATTTCCCAGGCTCGCAGCTGCTGGGTGGCGGAAAACCCGTCGAGGATCGGCATTTCGCAGTCCATCAGGACCAGGTCGTAGCGTTGCTCCTTCATGGCCTTGAGGGCTTCCTCGCCGTTGCTGGCGGTGTCGGGTTGCAGGTTGAGCTTGCCGAGCATGCCGCGGATGACCTTGGTGGAAATGCTGTTGTCCTCGGCCACCAGGATGCGGAAATCGCTCGGCACCTTCACCGGGGTGGGAGGACCGGCGTTCACCTGCACGTTCGTAGTCTGGCCCCGATTGCGCTGGTTCAGCTCGTCCGCCAGGGTGGTCTTGAGGGTATAGCCGGCCACCGGTTTGGCGAGGATGCGCTTGACCCCGCTGTTGCGCGCCACGATTTTGCTCGGCGCATTGCTGATACCGGTGAGCATGATCAACAGGATGTCGTGGTTCAGGCTCGGGTCTTCCTTGATCTTGGCCGCCAGTTGCATGCCGGTCATGCCCGGCATGTTCTGGTCCAGCAGCACCACGTCGAAGTAATCCCGCAGGTGCGCCTTGGTACGCAGCAGCGCCAGGGCTTCCTTGCCCGAAGGTACCGCACTGACGTTCAGGCCCCAGGCGCTGCACTGCTGCACCAGCACTTTGCGGCAGGTGTCGTTGTCGTCGACGATCAATACCCGTGCCCCTTGCAGTGGGCCATCGAGGTCGGAAGTCGGGTGTTCGAGGCGATCCGGGTCCAGGGGCAAGGTCAGCCACAGGGTACTGCCCTGGTTGCTGCCGCTTTTGATGCCGAATTCCCCGTGCATCAGGATGATCAGCTGGCGAGCGATGACCAGCCCCAGGTTGCCCCCCAGGCGCGTGGCCGAGAGGAAGTTCTTGCTGTGCAGCTCGGCGTGCATCAGCGTGTCGCGCTCTTCAGCGTCCATCGGCGTCCCACTGTCCTGCACGGCGATGCGCAGGCGCGGCTGATGGCTGCGCTCGTCGAGGGCGACGACGATCAGCACTTCGCCCTCGTCGGTCTTCTTCAGGGCGTTTTCCAGCAGGCTCAGCAGCGCCTGGCGCAGCCGCGTCGGGTCGCCGCTGATCACCCGGGGCACCTGGGGCTGGATGAAGCTGATCAACTCGACATTCTGCTGTTCGGCCTTGGCGCGGAAGATGCTCAGGCAATCCTCGATCAGCGCATTGAGGTCGAACTGCACATCGTCCAGTTCGATCTGCCCGGATTCGAGCCGGGAAATGTCGAGGATCTCGTTGATCAGGGTCAGCAGTTCATTGCCGGCGCTGTGGATCGTTTGCACGTAGTCGCGTTGCTTGACCGACAGTGGCGTGCCCAGCAGCAGTTCGGTCATGCCCAGCACGCCGTTCATCGGCGTGCGGATCTCATGGCTGATCTTGGCCAGGAACTCGGCCTTGGCATTGATCTCGGCATTGCTCGCCGCCAGGTCGCGGCTGATGCTGAAGCGGCTTTCGTTGATCGAGCGCTGACGCTCGCCCAGGGCGACACTCATCAACAGGCCGCTGATGCAGATGAAGATCAGCAGGGTGATGATCAAGCCCTGGGGAGGGACTTCCGTGAGCCCTTGCAGGGCCGGAAGAATGATCAGCGTGCCCAGGTTGAAGACCACCATGGCCGCGACGAACAGCCGGGCCGGGCGGTAGCCCTTTTGCCAATGCCAGGCGCTGACGAACAGCATGCTCAGGCCGGCCAGGGCCACCAGGGTGTAGGTCATGATATTGAGTGGCAGCGTGTTGACGAACAACAGCAGCAGGCTGCACAGCATGACGAACACAATGTCCCCCAGCAGCAACCGGTTCAACGGGTGCGGCCCCAGGGGCGCGAAGAAGCGGTAGGCGAACATCAGGCCGCAGGGCGCCGTCAGCAGCAACGCCAGGTAAGCCCCGGGCGTCTGCACCGCCGGCCAGTCGGGCAGCCAGGGGCCGGCCAGGTTCAGCAACAGCACCAGGCTGAGCATCAGCAGCCCTTCACAGGCGGCCAGCCACAGGCAACTGCGGGAACGGGTGTAGGCGTAGCGGGTGAGGTTGTGCAGGATCAGCATGGCGATGCAGCCGAACAGCAGCCCATAGATCAGCGTCTGGTTCTGATCGGCCGCCGCCACGACGGCCGATTGCAACGTGACGTAGGGGCGCAGTTCGTGACGCGAGGCCAGTCGCAGGTAGACGTCCAATGATTTATCGCTGCGCGGCAGCGGCAACATGAAGTCGCTGCTGGGAATCGCCGGTTCCGTATGCGGCGTGGCATTGTCGCTGATTTGTTGCTCGACCAGGGCGTCGCCGTCCAGCACATAGAGGTTCAGGCGTGACAGGTCGGGGGCGAAGATGCGCAGGATCTGTTCGTGCCTGTCCGGGGCCAGGCGGAAGCGCAGCCACAATGCACCGCCGGGCTCGGCGGCCTGGAGGCGGTCCAGGTCGATGGGGCTGAATTGATTGGTGTAGCGAGCGGAGCGGATGTCGCTCAGCGTCAGGTCGCCCTGTTCATCGAGCAATACCGCCCAGCCACTGCCTGGCGCGGCCTGGGCCGGGAGCATGCAGAGCAGCGTCAGCAGGGTGACGGTAAAGCCTATGGCAATCCTGAGCCAGCGCACGGCGAAATCCCTTCGTAGGTTGATGCCAGATTATAACTATGCGCGGCGCCGGAACAGTCAGGCAAGGGCCGCAGACCCTTGCCTGGCTGAATGGCCGGGTTATTCCAGATTTTCGCCACGCTCACGGGCAATGGCACGGTAGCCAATGTCCTTGCGGTAGAAACAACCTTCCCAGTCGATCTCGGCGGCAAGCTTGTAGGCCTGCTGCTGAGCGTCGTCGACACTGGTGCCCAGGGCGGTGGCGCAAAGCACACGACCGCCGGCGGTGACCACTTGCCCATCCTTCAACGCGGTGCCTGCATGGAAGACTTTGCCTTCCAGCCGGGCCGCGGCGTCCAGGCCCTGGATTGCGCTACCTTTGGCGTAGTCGCCCGGGTAACCGCCAGCCGCCAATACGACGCCGACGCTTGGGCGCGGATCCCATTGGGCTTCGACCTTGTCCAGGGCCTGGGCCAGCGCGGCCTCGACCAGCAGGACCAGGCTCGATTGCAGGCGCAGCATCACCGGCTGGGTCTCAGGATCGCCGAAACGGCAGTTGAATTCGATGACTTTTGGGTTACCAGCCTTGTCGATCATCAGGCCCGCGTAGAGGAAGCCGGTGTAGACGTTGCCTTCATCGGCCATGCCGCGCACGGTCGGCCAGATCACCTGGTCCATGACGCGCTGGTGCACCTGGGCGGTCACCACCGGGGCAGGGGAGTAGGCGCCCATGCCGCCGGTGTTCGGGCCGCTGTCGCCATCGCCGACACGCTTGTGGTCCTGGCTGGTGGCCATCGGCAGTACGTTCTTGCCATCGACCATGACGATGAAGCTGGCTTCCTCGCCGTCGAGGAACTCTTCGATCACCACGCGGGAACCGGCGTCACCGAAGGCATTGCCAGCGAGCATGTCGCGCACGGCGTCTTCGGCTTCGGCCAGGGTCATGGCAACGATCACGCCTTTACCGGCGGCCAGGCCGTCGGCCTTGATCACGATCGGTGCGCCTTTCTCGCGCAGGTACGCCAGGGCTGGCTCGATTTCGGTGAAGTTCTGGTAGTCGGCGGTCGGGATCTTGTGGCGCGCCAGGAAATCCTTGGTGAACGCTTTCGAGCCTTCCAGCTGCGCGGCGCCAGCGGTCGGGCCGAAGCAGTCCAGGCCACGGGAGCGGAACAGGTCGACCACGCCGGCGACCAGCGGCACTTCCGGGCCGACGATGGTCAGCGAGACGTTCTTCTCGGCGAAGTCGGCCAGTTGCTTCAGGGCCAGCACGTCGATGGCGACGTTTTCGCATTTGGCTTCGATGGCGGTGCCGGCATTGCCCGGGGCCACGAAAACCTTCTGCACACGGGGATCCTGGGCCACTTTCCAGGCCAGGGCGTGTTCGCGGCCACCGCTGCCAATGATCAAAACATTCATTTCAAAAACCTCGGATGACGCTGATGGGGGCTGATCGTTCCCACGCTCTGCGTGGGAATGCCTCTACGGACGCTCTGCGTCCCGGGCTGCGTGCCCACGCAGAGCGTGGGTACGATCAAGCAAATTTAGTGGCGGAAGTGGCGCATGCCAGTAAATACCATGGCGATGCCGGCTTCGTCGGCAGCGGCGATCACTTCAGCGTCACGCATCGAGCCACCCGGCTGGATCACCGCGGTGATGCCGACCTTGGCCGCGTTGTCGATGCCGTCGCGGAACGGGAAGAACGCGTCGGAGGCCATGACCGCGCCTTGAACTTGCAAACCGGCGTGTTCAGCCTTGATGGCGGCGATGCGGGCCGAGTTCACGCGGCTCATCTGGCCGGCGCCGACACCGATGGTCTGGCGGTTCTTGGCGTAGACGATGGCGTTGGACTTGACGTACTTGGCGACTTTCCAGGCGAAGATCAGGTCGTTGATTTCCTGCTCGCTCGGGGCGCGCCGGGTCACCACTTTCAGGTCTTCGCTGCCGATCATGCCGATGTCACGGCTCTGGACCAGCAGGCCGCCATTGACACGCTTGTAGTCCCAGGCCGGCGCGCGATCGGCCGACCATTGGCCGCAGGCCAGCAGGCGCACGTTGGCCTTGGCGGCAACGATGGCGCGGGCTTCTTCGCTGACGGAAGGGGCGATGATCACTTCGACGAACTGGCGCTCGACGATGGCCTTGGCGGTCTCGGCGTCCAGTTCACGGTTGAAGGCGATGATGCCGCCGAAGGCCGACTCGGTGTCGGTGGCGTAGGCCAGTTCGTAGGCCTGGCGGATACCGCCCTCGGCGTCCGGGCTCACGGCCACGCCGCACGGGTTGGCGTGCTTGACGATCACGCAGGCTGGCTTGACGAAGCTCTTCACGCATTCCAGCGCGGCGTCGGTGTCGGCTACGTTGTTGAACGACAGTTCCTTGCCTTGCAGTTGGGTGGCGGTGGCAATGCCGACTTCGGCCGGCTTGGCTTCCACGTAGAACGCCGCGCTCTGGTGCGGGTTCTCGCCGTAGCGCATTTCCTGGGCCTTGACGAACTGGGTGTTGAAGGTGCGCGGGAATTCGCTGCGGCCTTCGGTCGACAGGGTTTCGGCGGCCTGGTTCACGGTGCCCATGTAGTTGGCGATCATGCCGTCGTAGGCGGCGGTGTGTTCGAAGGCCTTGAGCATCAGGTCGAAACGCTGGGCGTAGGTCAGGCCACCGGCCTTGAGGTTCTCCAGCACGCTGGCGTAGTCGCTGGCGTTGACCACGATGGCCACGTCCTTATGGTTCTTGGCCGCCGAGCGGACCATGGTCGGGCCGCCGATGTCGATGTTCTCGATGGCGGTCGGCAGGTCGCAGCCAGGCTTGTTGATGGTGGCTTCGAACGGGTAGAGGTTGACCGCCACCAGGTCGATCGGCTTGATGCCGTGTTCGTTCATGATGGCGTCGTCGATGCCGCGACGGCCCAGGATGCCGCCGTGGATTTTCGGGTGCAGGGTCTTGACCCGACCGTCCATCATTTCCGCAAAACCGGTGTAGTCCGCGACTTCCACTGCGGCGACACCGTTGTCCTGCAGCAGCTTGAAGGTCCCGCCGGTGGAGAGAATCTCGACGCCCAGCTGTTGCAGCTCGCGGGCGAATTCGAGGATCCCGGTCTTGTCGGAGACGCTGATCAAGGCGCGGCGGATCGGCAGGCGGGTGGTCTGGTCGGTCATTTCAATTTCCATCAAAAGCAAGGGAAGTCAGCAAAAAAGGCGACCGTTTTTTATGCGGGCGCCTTTCTGGTTTGATTGAATGCTTACAGCAGATCGTACTGCTTGAGTTTCTTGCGCAGGGTGCCGCGGTTCAGGCCCAGCAACTCACTGGCCTTGGTCTGGTTGCCCTTGACGTAGTTCATCACGCTTTCGAGCAGCGGTGCCTCGACTTCGGAAAGCACCAGGTTGTACACATCCGTGACGGCAGCGCCCTCAAGGTGGGCGAAATAATTGTGCAGCGCCTTCTCGACACTCCCGCGAAGGGTCTGACCTTCTTCGCTGGGCGTATTGAGGTGCTGTTTCAAATTCACGTTGTCGCTCACGGGTGTTGTTCCACTCACTAAAGTCTCGGTCATCATCGTCATGCGGCCACCCCTTCGTCCCCTGTCAGGCTCTTGTAACGCTCAGCGAAGAACGCCTGAACGTCGGCGCATTGTGCTTGCGTACCATCCAAACGATTGAAACGGGCGCGAAACTCCCTGGCGCCCGGCAGGGTTGCGAGATACCAGCCCACATGCTTGCGAGCGATGCGTACGCCCATGACTTCTCCGTAGAAGGCATGTAGCGCGGCCAGATGCTCTAGCAGAATACGTTCCACCTCGGACAACTGCGGCGCCGCCAGCTTTTCGCCAGTGCGCAGGTAGTGTTCGATCTCACGAAAAATCCATGGCCGCCCTTGGGCTGCCCGGCCGATCAACAGGCCATCGGCACCGGTCGCGTCCAGCACGTACCGGGCCTTCTCGGGCGAATCGATGTCGCCGTTGGCAAAGACCGGAATCGACACCGCCTGCTTGATCGCGGCGATGGTGTCGTACTCGGCTTCGCCGGTGTACAGGTCGGCACGGGTGCGGCCATGGACCGCCAACGCCGTGATGCCCGCCTGTTCGGCGATCTTCGCCACCACCAGGCCATTCTTGTTCTCCCGGTCCCACCCGGTGCGGATCTTCAGGGTCACCGGCACATCGACCGCGGCCACTACGGCCTGCAGGATCTCGGTGACCAGCGCTTCATCTTTCAACAGTGCCGAGCCTGCGGCCTTGTTGCAGACCTTTTTCGCCGGGCAGCCCATGTTGATGTCGATGATCTGCGCCCCCAGCTCGACGTTCGCCCGGGCCGCCTCCGCCAGCATCTGCGCGTCGCCACCGGCGATCTGTACCGAGCGGGGCTCGGGATCACCTTCGTGGATCATGCGCAGACGCGATTTGCGGGTGTTCCACAAACTCATGTCGCTGGTGACCATTTCCGATACCACCAGTCCTGCGCCCAAGCGTTTGCACAACTGACGAAAGGGCTGGTCGGTGACGCCCGCCATAGGGGCGAGAACCAGGCCGTTCTGCAATGTATATGGGCCGATGCGTACCGCCGACATAGGACTTCCCTGAAGTGGGGCCGGATCATGAGACTTCGAAAAAGGGTTGGCATGATACCCGCTCTCGATGACTGGATAAAGATCGAATTGGATAAAATCTGAACAGCTATTTTGTTATCGCCAGCGGTTTGGTCTGGGTGGGGTCAGTCAGAAAGCTGCCGTCAATTGGCCGACCCTGGCCGGTTTCATTCGGGAGAATGAAAGCTCAAGCTGTAGTTCACCGCCTTGGGGCCAGGATCCAGGATATCCAGCGCGATGTGGATGGGCGTTTGCGGCGGCATTTCGCCGCGGCCCTCGAGATCGCCACCCAGGTACTCCCCGGGCTTGAAGCGACGACTGGCGATCAGGTGCCCGTTGAGGTCGGCAAAGCGCAGCTCCAGCAACGGAAAAGGTTGGGAGAAGGGCGCACGGTTGTAGATGATCGCGTCCACCACCAGGGCGCCGCTGAACTCCGGATGGCTGCGCACCACCAGGTTGCTGCTTTTGATCTTGGCGATGTCGACCTTGGACGGTACGTCGCAACCGATGGTCGGACAGATTTGCAGGAACCACGGCCGGTACTGGTCCTGGCGGGCCAGTTCTTCGAAATGGTAGGCGATGTATTGGCCACCCAGGGCCGCGGCGGCGAGCAGGATCAGCAGGGCCCACAACAGGCGTCGGCCCCAGGGCGAGCGGCGTTTGCGCCAGTCCAGTTGCAGCGGGTCGTCGTCGAGGTCGTGGAGGGCCTCGGCGCGTATCCCCGGCTCCTGGCGTTCCCGTGACTTGCGCAGTGGCAGCGGTCGCTCGGGCTCATCGTCGTGGTCGTGGTCATCGGTGGCGGACAGGCGCTCGAGGTGTTCGTCGGGCTCGTCGTCCGGCGCGAGGTGGAGCGGGGCGACCGGCTCGTCGTCCGGTTCCAGCGGTTCGAGGGCCAGGGACAGGGACGGCTCGGTACGCGGCGGTCGCGCCGGTTCGTGGGGTTCGAACGGTTCGAAGGGGGTATCGAGGACGGTTTCGACGCGCTCGTTCGAGGTTTCGCTGTACAGGCTGTCGGGCCAGGTTTGCTGCTCGCTGGAGAGCGAATCGCGTTGCGCGCTCAGGTTGTCTTCCCGGCGCCGGCCGGCATTGCCCGGGGCGCGATTGTCGCGGCGCTCCAGGCGCGCCAGTTCCTTGTCCAGGTCATCCAGATCCAGCTCGGCGGCGCTCCACTGTTTCTGGCTGATCGCCCGGGGCGGAGCTTCGGCGGTCGGCTTGGCGGGTGGCGCTACGGCAGGCGCCGCTTGCCTGGCTGTGCGTTGTTCCAGCAACTGCTGTGCGGCATTGAACACCTGCAGGCACGAGCCGCAACGAACCACCCCGCGGGCCACGCTCAATTGAGCATGGCTGACGCGAAAACGGGTGTGGCAATGCGGGCACTGGGTGACGAAGCTGTCAGTCATGCGGCAATCCGGTGGATACAGGCGCTCATTCTAGCGCCGACGTCCGGTGATGCGCACCCAGCCATCGCGATTGGCGATCGGGTCCAGGTCAAAGTCCGCGGCATAAGCGGCGGCGACTTCTTCACCTTGTTCGGCAAGGATGCCCGACAGCGCCAGGCGTCCGCCCGGCTTGACCAGGCTCGACAGTTGCGGCGCCAGGGATACCAGCGGGCCGGCCAGGATGTTGGCCACCAGCACGTCGGCCTGGACTTGTGGCAAGTCCTGGGGCAAATACAGCGGGAACAGGGCTTCGGCGATGTTGTTGCGCCCGGCATTGTCGCGGGAGGCTTCCAGGGCCTGGACGTCGATGTCGGTGCCGACCGCTTCCCGGGCGCCCAGCAGGAGCGCGGCAATCGCCAGGATCCCCGAGCCGCAGCCAAAGTCGAGTACGTTGCAGCCCTTCAGGTCCTGGCCGTCGAGCCATTCCAGGCACAGCGCGGTGGTCGGGTGGGTGCCGGTGCCGAACGCCAGGCCCGGGTCCAGCAGCAGGTTGACCGCGTCCGGCTCTGGCGCGGCATGCCAGCTCGGGACGATCCACAGGCGCTGGCCGAAACGCATCGGCTGGAAGTTGTCCATCCAGCTGCGTTCCCAGTCCTGGTCCTCGATCACTTCACTGTGATGCTCGGGCAGCGGGCTGCCGGTCAACAGCTCAAGATGGGCCAGCACGCTGGCTGCCTCGGTGCCGCCTTCGAACAGGGCCAGCAGGTGGGTGTGGGACCACAGCGGGGTGGTATTGAGCTCCGGCTCGAAGATCGGCTGGTCTTCGGCGTCCATGAAGGTTACCGATACAGCGCCTACTTCAAGAAACGCGTCTTCGTAGGTTTCGGCTTGTTCCGGGCTGATGGCCAGGCGTACTTGCAGCCAAGGCATGGCGGGCACCTTTGAAAAAATCCACAGGGGGCAGCGCAGGGCTGCAAAGGCGCGCAGTGTACGCCAGGTCGCGGCCAAAGTGGATAAGCGAGTCTCGCGTCGTCGGGGCGGTGTTTCGATATATATATGTATGCCATGGGCATGTCGCAGGGCGGATAAGGTGCCGGTCCACACAACAGGGAGGATTGTGCATGGACATCATTGCCGAACGGCAAGGCAACATGGAACGCACGGGGTCGGTCGATTCCCCGCCGGTGGCGACCGCACGGGCGATCCTGGAGAAACTGATACGTTGGCAGGCGGCGATCGATGCGCGACTGCACACCCAGATGAGCCTGCTGGAGGTGCTGGAAGAGTTCTTGCTGGTCGAGCTGCGCACCTACCACTACCAAGGCAATATCGATCCACACTTCCTGGGTACCCTGCTCGATACCGTGCTGCAGCGCATGATCGACCAGGCGCCTGTGGTGTATGACGAGGAGCAAGACGCGCCCTACCGTTGGCCCGACGGGCCAGACTTGGGTTTTGCGGCCGAGCGCCGGGCGTTCGTTGTCCAGGTGGTGGAGGGCGTGGCCTCAAGGTTTGTCGATCACTACAAGGACTATCTGCGGCGGCATTGGCGAATGACTGCGTACGATGCCTCCCTCGAAGACGTGGTCAGGCAAAAACTGGACGAGCACAGGGGAGCGGTCGACGAGCTGTTTCGGCCTGACCGTCTGGTTGGCCTGGGTGTCGACGAGTTGCGAGAACAGATCGAAGCGCTCCAGGACGGCTGGCGCCGGACGAGTCGCTTGACCGTGTTGGCAACCACGGCCGAGCGCCGGGACCTTGGTGCGCTGGCGCGATTGCAGTTGCCGCATTGGCTGCGGGGGCTGAGCCCTCCAGATCGTGAATTGTTGCGGGCTTTCGAGAGTCAGGCCGCGCTGGCGCAGGCGCTGGTGGATGAGCGGGTCGATGGCCTGGGCTCGCTGCGGGCCTTCGCTCGGCAATTGGCCAGGGACTATGTCAGGCATGAGTTGGACATGGAGGTCGAGCCGGACAGCATTCGTGTGCAGCTGCAGTGGCGAACGGTCATTGGTCAGCCCGTACGCACCTACAGCCTGAGTGAGCTGGTGGCGGCAGGCCCGGTCCGGCCGGACGCGGTGTCGGTGTTCCTGGTCGAGAACGGCGGCATGCTCCGTAACCAGCCTCTTTCACCGGCCTTCATTGCGCAGTTGTTGGCCAGCGTCGACGCGCCTGCCGGGTACTTGCCAGCTTTGGCCGAACGCTACGAGGGTGGGGATCTGAAGGACGCCATGCTCGATTGGTTTGTGGCGCGGTTGCAGCACAGTGCGTTTGTCGCCCGTTGTGCCGGCCAGTTGTCGGTGACCAGTCATGATCACCTCGCTGCCCTCTGGGAAAGCGACGGCGCAACGCCAATCGCCGGCGGGTTGCGTGTCGCCAGCCTGGTGCTTCCCCATGGCCTGAAGTGTGCCGATCTCCTGGTGTTTTATCGTGAAGACGTGGGCGGTGCTGTCAGTGGCCTGCTGCTGTTCGCCCCCGGCAAACCCGATGGCCAGGAATGGATCGAGTTGCCTTCGCTGCGGGCCCTGAGCGGCGAAGTCGGAGCCTGGACCCAACACCAGGCCGGTCGCGAGTATCTGTTGCAGCAACTCTCGCCGACTGATCGTGGACAGGCCCGAGCGTACTTTGCCCGTGTGATGGAAAAGCCGGTTTCCTGGGATCTGGAACAAGACCTCAGGGGCACGCAGGCAAGTTTCAAGACCTGTCTGCAGAACGCTGTCTCGACCGGCCTGGCCAATAACCTGGCACACGTGGAGCTGAGCGAGTCGCCTCGTTGGTACTCGGCGTTGCCGCTTGAGTCCCGGCGCAATATCAGCGGCCTGAGCCAGGAATTCTTGGTTCAGCGGCAAGTATTCGATGAGCAGTTCGTGGGCTATGAAGTGTTCATGGACTTCGCCAAGCGTACCTTCGCCGACATGATCGGGCCCTACATGCGCAGCAAGGGTGTGCTTGAGGCGGTCGATCCTGCCACGGTCTTCATCGACTACAGTCCGGGGCTGGCCGCCGAGAAAAAAACCGCCAGCCTGCTGCACTTGGCCATCTACGGATACGAGCGCAACGCGGACATCGACGACCCCGCCAAGGGCGTGCGTTCTTCTGTCGGGCAGGATTTGACGCAGGTTCGCAGTGCCGATCTGGCGTCCTATATTCGCGTGGCCTACTTGGGTGAGCGATATGCCAGGCACATCCGTGCTGGCTTCCTCGACGCCACGGCGCCCGAGTATGCCAAGCGCCGCGAGGCATACTGCTACATGCTGTTGGCCAGGATGGACCGCGACCTGCGTGTGGCTTACGGCAAGTCGCTGTTGAGCGCCGAAGCGTTCCAGTGGCTCACCCGGCAAGTCACGCTATTGAGTGATGGGCGACCTGCAAGCAGCGCCACGTACCCCGGTGTCGCCGTGACGCGTGAAGGCGTGATCAAGCTGACCGTCGCCGGCCATGTGGTGTTGGGCGTCTATGTGTTCACCTACTTCGATCCGAAGGCTTCTTACTGGTTGTACACACCCGATGCGCCGGACGGCATCCTGTTTCGCCCGTACCTGGCGTTTTCCGGGAGCATCGCCGCGCAATTGCACGATTACGTACTGGAGCGGGTCGCACTCGTCGCCCGTGCCGCCGTGGAGCGGACACTGTTGGCGCTGGCCGCCGGGACCACTCGTGTCGACACATTGCGTGAACTCAATCGGCTGATTGATACCCGTGCCGAGTTCGATGCCGGCGTCGAGCGCGCTGTCACCGATGTGGAGGACATCACCACCAGTCGTGCCGAAATGATCCGCAACCAAGTATTCCAAGGCCTGATCTTCGCGGTTGTTCCGGTGTGCATGGTTTATCCGCCCTTTGCCTTGTTGCTGGATATTGGCTTGATTGCCGTCAGCGCCAGGCAGGCCATCCAGGGGCACGTGGGAGGTGACACGGAAGAAGCGCTCGGTCACTGGTTGATCGCGACCTGGGGAACGCTGTTCGCCACGCTCGGCGCCGCCAGCATGGCCACGGCACTGGGGCACGCGGCCAGGCACTTGCAGCGCGCCGTGAAGCCCTTGTCATTGTCTGCGCAACGCTTGAGAAGCGCCTCACCGGTGGTCGCCAAAGAGTCCGGGCCGCTGGTTCCGGCCATACGCCTCAAGCCGCAGCAGGCGGTCGGCAGAACACCAGAGAATCTGCAGTTGGTGACGGATGAGGGGATTTTTTTCGGCACCTATCGCAGCCCGCCCAGCGCTTCGCAACCGCGGAGCACTTACTACATCGCGAGCGGGGGCAGGTACTACCAGGTGAAGAGGGACCCATACTTTGGCGGCCTGTGCCTGGTGGATGCCCGGCGTCCCGGCGCTATTTACAAATTGCCCATCCGCAGGATGGCGAATGGCAAGTGGACTCATAACAAAGTCGGTTTGCGCGGCGGCAATGATGAGGTGCGCAACCTGGGGCGAATAGGCGATTTGCGCGAGGCGTTCCCCGGACATGTCTTCCCGGACGTGACCAGGGGCGCGTTGCAGGGCGAGGCCGTGGTGGCGAGGTTCAGCGAGGCGGCGGACAACTACCTGTTCTCGCTCAATGCACAGACGTGCGTGATCGCTTCGTTGTACAACCCGACCACCCGGGTCGGAGCAGTCATCCATTTCGATCACAACATCCGCGCGCTGATCGAGCGAAGTGTCCGGGATGTGATGCGGCGCCTGGGGGGGGCGGCCAAGGATGTTCGTGCCACCTTGGTCGGCGGGGACTGGTTGACGGGGGCTGACATCGGCGAGCCGGTCAGGCAGGTGATGAGGAAGCACGGGCTGCGACCGACCTGGGATCACTGGTCGTATTCTTCCTGCCTGGGTAATAACTATGGCGTGTCACTGGATCTGCGCACGGGTGTCACGTCGGTATTCAAGACGTCCGGCAGCCAGGTCGAACGCTTTTACATACCCGTCCTGGCGCGAGCGAAGAACAACACTGACCCGGTGTCCATGCGAGCTCGCGGATTCATGGCGCGCATGCGCAGCGACATTCTGGTCGAAAATGCCAACGGCGTCGTGCTCACCCAGCAGGGGAGGCGGGCGAATGCTGCGAAGGTCGAATCACACGCGTACTCCATGGTGGAGTTGAAGTGATCCATCACTTGCTCTTTTGAGGCGCGCACAAAAAAAGACCCCGGCCAATGGACCGGGGTCTTTTTACATCACGTGAAGTATCAGTGCTGGTTGCCCAGCTTGTGCTCCAGGTAATGGATGTTGACGCCGCCTTTGCAGAAGCCTTCGTCACGTACGAGATCGCGGTGCAGCGGGATGTTGGTCTTGATCCCGTCTACCACGATTTCGTCCAGGGCATTGCGCATGCGCGCCATGGCTTCTTCACGGGTCGCCCCGTAGGTGATCAGCTTGCCGATCAGCGAATCGTAGTTCGGCGGAACGGCATAACCGCTGTACAGGTGCGAATCGACGCGAACGCCATTGCCGCCCGGGGCATGGAAATGCTTGACCGTGCCTGGGCTTGGCATGAAGGTTTTCGGGTCTTCGGCGTTGATCCGGCATTCCAGCGCGTGACCGCGGATGACCACGTCATCCTGGGTGAACGACAGCTTGTTGCCGGCGGCGATGCTGAGCATCTCCTTGACGATGTCGATGCCGGTGACCATTTCCGAAACCGGGTGCTCCACCTGAACACGGGTGTTCATTTCGATGAAGTAGAAACGACCGTTCTCGTACAGGAACTCGAAGGTGCCGGCGCCGCGATAGCCGATGTCGATACACGCCTTGACGCAACGTGCCAGGACTTCCTGGCGAGCCTGCTCGTCGATGCCCGGTGCCGGCGCTTCTTCGAGGACCTTCTGGTGACGACGTTGCAGCGAGCAGTCGCGGTCGCCCAGGTGGATGGCCTGGCCCTGGCCGTCGGACAGCACCTGGACCTCAACGTGACGCGGGTTGGTCAGGAATTTTTCCAGGTAGACCATCGGGTTGCCGAACGCCGCGCCAGCTTCGGAGCGGGTCAGCTTCGCCGAGGAAATCAGGTCTTCTTCCTTGTGTACCACGCGCATGCCGCGACCACCGCCGCCGCCAGCGGCCTTGATGATCACCGGATAACCGACTTCGCGACCAATGCGCAAAGCGGTTTCTTCGTCTTCAGGCAGCGGGCCGTCGGAACCCGGAACGGTCGGTACACCAGCCGCGATCATGGCGTGCTTGGCCGAAACCTTGTCGCCCATCAGGCGGATGGTGTCGGCTTTCGGACCAATGAAGGCAAAACCGGAGTTTTCCACCTGTTCGGCGAAGTCGGCGTTTTCCGCCAGGAAACCGTAGCCCGGGTGAATGGCGGTGGCGCCGGTCACTTCGGCAGCGGCGATGATCGCCGGGATGTGCAGGTAGGAGTGCGCAGCCGACGCCGGACCGATGCAGACGGATTCGTCCGCCAGGCCCAGGTGCATCAGTTCTTTGTCGGCCTTGGAGTAAACGGCGACGGTCTTGATGCCCATCTCTTTGCAGGCACGCAGAATCCGCAGGGCGATCTCACCGCGGTTAGCGATCAGAACTTTTTCCAACTTCGCAGTCATCAAAGGCTCTCCGCGGTTCAAACGATGGTGAACAGCGGTTGGTCGTACTCAACCGGCTGGCCGTCTTCGACGAGGATGGATTCGATCACACCGCTGGTTTCAGCTTCGATGTGGTTCATCATCTTCATGGCTTCGACGATGCACAGGGTGTCGCCTTTCTTCACGGTCTGGCCGACTTCAACGAAGGACGGCGAGGATGGCGAAGACTTGCGATAGAACGTGCCCACCATTGGCGAACGAGCGACAGTGCCGTTCAGCGTCGGTGCCGCCGGTGCGGCTGGCGCTGCGGCGGCAACCGGGGCTGCTGCCGGAGCAGGCGCGGCGGCCGGAGCCTGCATCGGGGCCGGTGCATAGAACTGCTGGGCCGGGGTCTTGCTGTGGCGGCTGATGCGTACGGACTCTTCGCCTTCCTTGATCTCAAGCTCGTCGATGCCGGACTCTTCCAGCAATTCGATCAATTTCTTAACTTTACGGATATCCATGAATCATCAACTCCCAAGGGTCGGTCAGGGGCGTATAGCTTGTTGTTCAAGCTGCTCTAGGGCGGCCTCCAGGGCCAGTCGGTAACCGCTGGCGCCAAGGCCGCAGATCACTCCCACTGCTACATCGGAGAAGTAGGAGTGATGGCGGAAAGGTTCGCGTTTGTGCACGTTGGACAAGTGCACTTCGATGAATGGGATGCTCACCGCCAGCAGCGCGTCACGTAATGCGACACTTGTATGTGTAAAAGCTGCTGGATTGATCAAAATGAAATCCACGCCTTCGCCACGGGCGGCATGGATGCGGTCGATCAGTTCATATTCGGCGTTGCTTTGCAGATAGAGCAAATGATGGCCGGCGTTGCGGGCCCGCTGTTCCAGGTCCTGGTTGATCTGGGCCAGTGTCACGGCGCCGTAGACGCCCGGTTCACGGGTGCCCAGCAGGTTCAGGTTGGGTCCGTGCAGGACCAATAGGGTCGCCATCCGCTGTTCCTTGTTATCTGTGAGCAGTTATCAGAACCCGGCGACTATGCCGCAAAGCCTTAATGACTGTCCAGTTCTCGGCAATAGCCAGCACGATGAGCGATGTTTGCGCGAAATTTGTGACCCAGGTCTCTGATCCGGTCATGCGGTTGGAAACCGCACGGCTGTGGGAGGGGCCCTCCGAATCAATGTGGGAGCGAGCTTGCTCGCGATGACGGCGGCACATCCAGCATCGATGCAAGCTGACCCGCCGCTATCGCGAGCAAGCTCGCTCCCACTGGGGATCGGCGGTGAGCATCAATTCCCGGGCCTCCCACAGTGATTCATGCAGTCTGTGGCGCTAAACCCGAAATGCCTGCACGGCGGTGTGCAAACGTCCGCCCAGCACCAGCAGATTGTCACCCTGTTCCCGGCCCTGGCCGATGCGCAGCAGGTTGTCTGCGCCCAGTTGATGAATCCGCTCGCTGTGATCGCGGATTTCGCTGACAGCGCCGCTTTGCTGGGCGGTGACGTCGGCGATGCGTACCGCCGTGTCGGAGATGGTCTGGATGGCGCCGACGATCTCATCCAGCGCACCGTCGGCCGCTTGCGCCTGGTTGGCGGTGGCTTCGGCGTGTTCGACCTGGGCGCGCATGCCATCCACCGATTGGCGCGCGGCCAGTTGCAGGCGGGCGATCAGTGTCTGGATTTCGGCAGTGGCGCCGGCCGTGCGCTGGGCCAGGGAACGGACTTCCTCGGCCACCACGGCAAAACCCCGGCCCATTTCCCCGGCGCGAGCCGCTTCGATGGCCGCGTTGAGCGCCAGCAGGTTGGTCTGGTCGGCAATCGAGCGAATCACCGTCAGCACGCCGCCGATGGTGGCCGATTCCTCGGCCAGTTGTTCGATCATCTGCGCGTTGCCTTGCACTTCCCCCACCAACGCATGCAGGCCCGTGAGGCTCAGGCCGATGACTTTCTGCCCTTGCTCCACCGCTTGCCCGGCGCTGCGGCTGGCGTCTGCGGCTTGGCTGGCATCGCCGGCCACTTGCTGGATGGTCGCTTCCAGCTCGCTGAGGGAATCACGGATCAGCGCCGTATCGTCGGCCTGATCCTCCGCACCACTGTGCAGTTCGCCGCTCAGCTCGGCCAGGGTCCGGCTGCTGCCGGCGACCTGTTCGGCGTTCACCCGAATGGTGCCCACCAGGTCCACCAGGTAAGCGCGCAGCCGATTGAGCGAAGCCTCGATGTCCTGCATTTCGCGGTTGCTGGCGCCCACGTGGATGTCTCGGCTGAAGTCTCCCTCGGCCCAGGTCGACAGGGCTGGAGCCAGGTGCGTCAAGGTACGGGCCAGGCGCCGCTGCAAGGTGTCGATGAGCAGCGCGATCAGCAGGATCAGGCCGATCATCACCCCCTGGATCATGCGAACCTCTCCCTGGATCTGCCCATGCTGGGCCCGTACCGCCGGTTCCAGGGTATCGATCGCCGTTTGCACGTCGGCGATTTTCAGGTGCGTGGCATTGCTCAGCTCGGTGCGTTTCTGGATCAGTTCGCGGGTGCGGGTCAATTCCGCCGGGTAACGGCCGAGCAGGCTGTTGAGTTCGCGCTTGAGGGCGATGCCAGCATCTTCGGCGGCGGTTTTTTCCTGGGTTTCCAGGCCCATCAGCGCGGCGAAATCATCGCTGCCCGATTCGCTGCTGGCGGTGACGCCCAGCAGGGGCAGGCCGTCGAGGCGTTCGGCTTCGACACGGATGCTCGCCAGTTCCCGTTCGACATCGGCGGCCAATTCGCTGTGGCCGCTGCTGACCAGTTTGTCCCGCGTGAGGGACAACCGACCCAGGTGCTGCGAAGCGGCAAACAGCGGGGGCAGGTAGGCCGGGGCGCCATTGGCGTATTGGGCCAGTTGATCGAGACTGGCGCTCAGCTCACGCTCGGCCTGCAGCAACAAGGCCTGTGGATCGCCAGCCAGTTTGCCGGCGGCCAGCAGATCGGTCCTGCTGAAGCCGTCGAGGTTCGACAGGCTCGGACGCAGGGTCTTGGCCAGCTCCGGGGGAAACTGGTCGAGGTCTTTCTGCAGCGTCTCCAAGGCCTGGGTGGCCGCGCTCAGGCGCAAGGCGTCGCCGCTGGCCAGGTAGTCCTCGATGTTGCGCGCCACTTCGCCCTGGAATTGCCGCGACAGGCCCAGGTAGCGCTCCATCAGAAAGTAGGGCCGTTCCAGGGCGATTTGCGACCACCACAAAGTGGCTCCGAGGCCCAGGCAGACGGCAACTAAAAGAACGGTGTTGAGATTGGTCAGCAGCTTCAGGCGCATCAAGGGTCTACCGAGGGCAGAATCGTAAGTGCCTGAAGTTATTGCGTTTGCGTTACAGGTTTATGACCGAATCAGTCGATTCCGATGAAAAGGTGGCACTTTGCTTTGATTGTCGGGCGCTTTGTACCCGGTTGCGTCCGGCGTGCTTGGCTCGGTACAGCGCTTCGTCCGCCTGACTGGCCATCATCAGGCTGTCGGAGTCATCGCTCATCTCCACTACGCCAGCGCTGAAGGTGCACCACAGATCATGGGGTTGGGCCGGGTAGTGGATTTCGGCAAAGCGCTGGCGAATTTCATCCAGTACTTTGCAGGCGGCGTCGATGTCGGTGTCGGGCATGACGATGGCGAACTCTTCGCCGCCGTAACGGCCGATGAAGTCGGTCTTGCGCAGGCGCTGCTTGAGAAACAGCGCCAGGCTCTTGATCACCCGGTCGCCCATGGGGTGGCCGTGGCTGTCATTGACCCGTTTGAAGTGATCGATGTCGAGCATGGCGAAGCTCAGGGGTTTGCCTTCGCGACGGGCGCGGAAGCTGCAATCCTCGAGCAGTTGCAGGATATGGGTGTGGTTGTACAGGCCGGTGAGGCTGTCGCGCACCATCCGCGCCTTGAGATTGCGCGCCCGGGCGGCGCGGTTGCGCACGGTGGTGATCAAGTGCCGGGGTTTGATCGGTTTGGTCAGGAAGTCGTCGCCACCTTCGCTCATGGCGTCGAGTTGCTTGTCCAGGTCGTCTTCGGCGGACAGGTAGATGATCGGCACGCTGACATAGCGGTCATTGTGACGGATGACCTTGGCCAGTTCCGTGCCGGTGCAGGCTGGCATGTACATGTCGAGGATGATCAGGTCGGGCTGGAAATCCGCCAGTTCGGCCATGGCCTGGATCGGCTCGATCAGTGTGCGGGTGATGATGCCGGCGCTGTTGAGCAGGCGCTCGGTGTGCAACGCCTGGGCGCGGGAGTCATCGATGATCAGCACTTTGTAGGGGTCGTACTGGGCGACGCAGGTCAGCACTTCGATCTTTTCCAGCAGGCTCGAGGCTTCGAGGGTGCCGGTGAGGAATTCCTGCCCGCCGGCGCGTACCGCGGCCAGGCGTGTCGGGGTGTCGGTTTCCAGCAAGCTGAAGAACAGCAGCGGCAATGGTTGTTCCAGGCCTTCCTGGGCTTCGGCGGCCAGTTTCAGGCCGGTGCCCGGGCCGCTGAAGTCTACGTCCATGACAATCGCCGCCGGCAGGCGCTCGATCATCGAGGCCCGGAACGCCGCGACACTGTCCAGTGCCTGGGCGCTGAGGCCGAAGAACTCCAATTGCTTGGCCAGGCGTTCGGCGCGGTCATGGTCCTGCAGCATCACGTAGATGGGTTTGCGCAGCGGCGGCAGGAAGGTTTGTTCGAGCTGGTCGCCGTGGCGCAGGCCGGTGCGAGACAAGCGCTGCATCAAGCGGTTGATTTCGGTGATCAGGTGGCTGCTCAGGCGCCCGCGATTGGCGTCCACCGCTTGCAGCGACTGGCTGATGCTTTGGGCCAGCAGGGAATGCTCGGGCTGTTCGAAGCGCTCGGCAAAGCGCAGCAGGCGCAGATTGGCTTCGCTGAGCTCCGCCAGGTCGGTGCTTGACCACTCGCTGCGTTGCAGGCGCTGCCAAATCTCCAGGATCTGGCGAGCCTGATGAATTACCCGCTGGGCAAAGTGGTGCTTGAGGCGCTCACGGCTGGGGTCTTCTGGCTCGGTCATATCCTGACTACTAGTGAGGGTGCATGCTGAGGTCGACTGGTGGCTCTATGCTAGCACCTCTTTTCCTCCGCATGAGTGTCATACGTCAATATTCTGTCCAGTCGGCCCATTCAGTTTGTGACTGGACAGTCTCGTAGGCCGATGGCAACGCTTCCTTTATAGTGCTGTTCGATTGCCCTGTCGCGCCCGGCATGATTGGCGCCGCATTATCGCGTTTCAAATCAGGCACGATGGCGTAGGGTTGTGGTCGAACCGAGAACTCAAGTGATTGAAGGAACATCGCCATGCTGGACTGGAAAAACCGCGCGGGCAGCGCGCCTGAACGTGCCGCCGAGCCGAAATCGGACACCCGCAGCTACCTGGGTGGGCTTTTTTTCAGCCGCGCACTGGCCACGCTGATCGGCCTTTACCTGCTGGTGACCATTGCCCTCGGCTGGTACTGGAGCCAGGAGCCCGCGTTGTTCCCCGTGCAGCAGAACGCCCAGGCCGCCGCCGAGAAGGATGGCCGGCAAATGGTGGTGGGCTACACCACGGTCGAGACGCTCAAGACCGTGGCCGGGACCCTGCTGACCAAGCAAGGCGGCTACATTTCCAACGACCGCTTCCCGCCAGGCTTGTGGATGGACAACATGCCCAGCTGGGAATACGGCGTGCTGGTGCAGGTTCGCGACCTGAGCCGCGCCCTGCGCAAGGACTTCGCCCGTTCCCAGTCCCAGTCCGCCGAGGACGCCGACCTGGCCAAGGCCGAGCCGCGCTTCAACTTCGACAACCGCAGTTGGGTACTGCCTTCCAGCGAATCCGAATACCAGGAAGGCATCAACTCCCTGAGCCGCTACCAGGCCCGGCTGTCCGATCCGAACCAGAAAAGCGCGCTGTTCTACGCCCGCGCCGACAACCTGAACAACTGGCTGGGGGACGTCGGCACGCGCCTGGGCTCGTTGTCCCAGCGCCTGTCGGCCAGCGTTGGCCGGGTCAAGCTCAACACCTCGCTGAAAACCGAAGTCACGGCCCCGGGCCAGGTGCCGCAGGTGGATGAAGAGGTGGTCGAGACCCCGTGGCTGCAAATCGACAACGTGTTCTATGAAGCTCGCGGCCAGGCTTGGGCGCTGTCGCACCTGCTGCGCGCCATCGAAGTGGACTTCGCCGATGTGCTGGCGAAAAAGAACGCCACGGTCAGCGTGCGGCAGATCATTCGTGAACTGGAAGCGTCCCAGGAGCCGGTCTGGAGCCCGATGATCCTCAACGGCAGCGGCTTCGGTGTCCTGGCGAACCACTCGCTGGTCATGGCCAACTACATTTCCCGGGCCAACGCAGCGGTCATCGACTTGCGGCAACTGCTGAACCAGGGCTGAGCCATGAGCGAAAGCCCCAGGGAGGTCGCTCACCGAGCGGCCTCGGATGCCGAGCTGATCGCGTGGGTCGACGAGCACGACAACCTGCTCGGCAGCCTGGTGCGTTCGCAGTTGCGCGAGCGCGGCCTGATTGGGCGTGGCACCTACATCATGCTGTTCAATTCGGCCGGTGAACTGTGTGTTCACCGGCGCACCCTGAGCAAGGCCATCTACCCGGGGTTCTGGGACGTGGCGGCGGGCGGCATGGTCCAGGCCGACGAGACCTACGCCGAGTCGGCCGCCCGTGAGCTGGCGGAAGAACTGGGCGTGAGCGGTGTCGAACTGACTGCCCACGACCATTTTTATTTCGAAGACCCCGGCAGCCGCCTGTGGTGCTCGGCGTTCTCGGCGGTGTGGGACGGTCCGCTGGTCCTGCAGCCCGAAGAAGTCCTCGAAGCGCGTTTCCTGCCACTTGAACAGGTGCTCGATGAAATCCAGCGCATGCCTTACTGCCCGGACTCCCTGGCGGCGCTTGAACGCTATTTGCGTGCCCAGGGTGGCGACGTCGCAAAGAAGCTATAAATTGGCGCTGATTGGCCCTTAGCAAGTCGGCTTTTTGCCGTTACACTGCGCGACTTTTCAAGCTGAACCGCGTCTGCGGTCCAGTAGCGCTGCCCCTGCCTGAGTGGGGTTTCGCGGTCGAGGCAAGTTCCCCCTCGACCAGTCTTTGTCCTCCCGAGAGGATTGCCGGTGGCCAAAAAAGCCGCATCCTTCGCCGCCCTGGGCGGCCTGGTATTTTCTACCGACGCCGGTCGTCATTGCCCTGATTGCCGTCAACCGGTGGATGCCTGCATCTGCAAACAGACCGCCATCCCTGCCGGTGACGGCATTGCCCGTGTGCGCCGTGAAAGCAAAGGTCGCGGCGGCAAGACGGTGACCACGATCACCGGCGTGCCGTTGGCCGAAGACGCGCTCAAGGAACTGGCCACCACATTGAAGAAACGTTGTGGCACCGGTGGTGCGTTGAAAGACGGCATCATCGAGATCCAGGGCGATCACGTCGAGCTGCTGCTGGCGGAACTGGTCAAGCACGGTTTCAAGGCAAAGAAATCCGGCGGCTAGCAGCTTCTGTGAAAACCACCCTCGGCTTGACCCGGACCGACGTTCGAGGTCGCCCGCATGGTTTTCACAGAGCCTGTTCTGAACGGGTTTCTAAACTCATCGCTGGGAGCAGGGTCTACCTTGCTAACAGGCAATTCGTCATTTTCACTCTCTAGACTGCCCCAGCCTCCGACCGGATGGTGCATTTTGACTTCTTTATAGGGGACTTCGATGTCCGTACGACGCACACGCAAAGACGATGGCAGCCAATGGACAGTTGCGGACAGCCGCAGCGTTTACGGGATTCGCCATTGGGGGGCCGGGTATTTCGCGATCAATGAAGCCGGTCGCGTCGAAGTCCGTCCGAACGGTCCCGGCAGTTCGCCCATCGACCTGTTCGAGCAAGTCGACCAGTTGCGTCAGAGTGGCCTCTCGCTGCCGTTGCTGGTGCGCTTTCCCGACATCCTGCAAGACCGTGTGCGCCAGCTGACCGGCGCGTTCGACAGCAACATCGCGCGCCTGGAATACCAGAGCAAGTACACCGCGCTCTACCCGATCAAGGTCAACCAGCAGGAAGCGGTGATCGAGAACATCATCGCCACCCAGAACGTCTCCATCGGCCTGGAAGCCGGTTCCAAGCCGGAGCTGCTGGCGGTGCTGGCCCTCGCGCCGAAGGGCGGGACCATTGTCTGCAACGGCTACAAGGACCGCGAATTCATCCGCCTGGCGCTGATGGGCCAGAAGCTGGGGCACAACGTCTTCATCGTCATCGAGAAAGAGTCCGAAGTCGGCCTGGTGATCGAAGAGGCCGCGGTGCTCAAGGTCAAGCCACAGGTCGGCCTGCGTGTGCGCCTGTCGTCCCTGGCGTCGAGCAAGTGGGCCGATACCGGTGGCGAGAAATCCAAGTTCGGTTTGTCGGCCGCGCAACTGCTGTCGGTGGTCGAGCGCTTCCGCGCCGCTGGCCTGGACCAGGGCATTCGCCTGCTGCACTTCCACATGGGCTCGCAGATCGCCAACCTGGCGGACTACCAGCACGGTTTCAAGGAAGCGATCCGTTACTACGGCGAGCTGCGCAATCTCGGCCTGCCGGTGGATCACATCGACGTCGGCGGTGGCCTCGGCGTGGACTACGACGGCACGCACTCGCGCAACGCCAGTTCGATCAACTACGACATGGACGATTACGCCGGTGTCGTGGTCGGCATGCTCAAGGAGTTCTGCGATGCCCAGAGCCTGCCGCACCCGCACATCTTCTCCGAAAGCGGCCGCTCGCTGACCGCCCACCACGCGATGCTGGTGGTGCAGGTGACCGACGTCGAGAAACACAACGACGACGTGCCGGTGATCGACAACAAGCAGGAACTGCCGGAAACCGTGCAATGGCTGGTTGACCTGCTGGGCCCGACCGATATCGAGATGGTCACCGAGACCTACTGGCGCGCCACGCACTACATGAGCGATGTGGCGACCCAATATGCCGACGGCAAGCTGACCCTGGCGGAAAAAGCCTTGGCCGAGCAGTGCTACTTTGCCGTGTGCCGTCGTCTGCACAACTCGTTGAAGGCCCGCCAGCGCTCGCACCGCCAGGTGCTGGATGAGCTCAATGACAAGCTGGCCGACAAATACATTTGCAACTTCTCGGTGTTCCAGAGCCTGCCGGACACCTGGGCCATCGGCCAGGTGCTGCCGATCCTGCCGCTGCATCGCCTGGACGAAGAGCCGCTGCGCCGCGCCGTGCTGCAAGACCTGACCTGCGACTCCGACGGCAAGATCAAGCAGTACGTCGACGAGCAGAGCATCGAGACCAGCCTGCCGGTTCACGCCCTCAATCCGGGTGAAGACTACCTGCTAGGCATCTTCCTGGTGGGCGCCTACCAGGAAATCCTCGGTGACATGCACAACCTGTTCGGCGACACCGACTCGGTGAACATCTACCAGAACGCCGATGGCAGCGTGTACCACGCCGGTATCGAAACCCACGACACCATTGAAGACATGCTGCGCTACGTGCACTTGTCGCCGGAGGAGTTGATGACTCACTACCGCGACAAGTGCGCCAGCGCCCGCATCAGCGCCGCCGAGCGCACTCAGTTCCTCGATGCGCTGCGCCTGGGGCTGACGCGTTCGTCGTATCTGTCTTCCTGATGGAGAGACAGCGCCAATAGCCGTCTCCTCAATGCCCACCGGGGCTGTCAGAAAACACACCGCACATCGCGGGTTTTTTCGGATAGTCCCGGAGGGCATTTTTGTTTACGCCACGGCTATTTCTTCACACCGGTGCATTTAATCGGTGATGTCCTTATTTCGTGTAGTCCCTTTCCTAACCTGTACTTGGCCCCTCTACTCGGCCATGGCGGTCGGCGAGAATCCCCGGCCGCCCCTCCTGTAGAGAAACGCCGATGTCCGATCCAGCCTGCGAGCCAGCCTTTCGTCTGGAGATAGCCGGTCTGCCCGAGCCCGTTGACGTGGTGGCCTTCACGGGTAGCGAAGCCATTAGCGAACCCTTTGTCTATGAAGTGGAGCTCCTGTTGTCCGATGCGAACCTGGACTTGGCGAGCCTGCTGTACCGCAGCGTCTGGTTGAGTTTCGGTCCCCCAGGCCGGGGCATTCATGGGCAGCTCCATGAGTTGGTCCAACACCGTCAGGGCGCCGGTTGCCGGGTGCGTATCGGGCCGAAGCTGGCCTGTCTGGCGCAGCGCTTCAGCCAGCGGGTGTTCAGTGCTCGCTCGGTGCCACAGATCATTCGCCAGGTGCTCAAGGCCCATGGCATTAGCGGCCGCCGGCTGTGCCTGGACCTGAGCGGCGATTATCCACCGCAGGATTTCTGTACCCAGTATCGGGAATCGGACCTGCAGTTCCTCCAGCGCGTGTGCGCCCGGGCGGGTATTCACTTTCATTTTGAACACACGCGGGACGGGCATTGCCTGGTGTTCGCCGACAATCCCCACAGTTTTCCCCCCGCCGGTAAGGCGGTCTACGTGGACGACGGGCCGCCTGCCGCGGTGCGGACCTTCAGCGTGCACACCGATGTGTCGGGGCAGCAGGTCGCCCAGGGGCGCAGCGAACTGACGAACCTGCGCAGTGGTCAGGTGCTGACGTTGACGGACCATCCGATTGCCGGCTGGAACCGGCGCTGGCTGTTGACGAAGGTCGAGCATCGCGCCCAGGCGGGTGTATATGGCAACCATTTCAAGGCCATTCCCCGAGGCGTTCTGTTCGTACCGGACAGCGTCCCGGCCAAGCCACGCATGGTGAGCCGGCAACGCGGCTGGGTCGTGGGGGTGGATGAGCCGCCGGAGCTGGGAGCGGGGCGCGTGGCGGTGGAATTTGACTGGGTCTACCAGGGCGAAGGTTCCAGCCCCAGTCATTGCTGGCTGCCCTTGGCTCCGGAACTGGCAGCCGGCGGGGTGGCCGCGTTGTGTGACGGTACCGAGGTGCTGGTGAGCTTTATGGAAGGTGATCCGGATCGGCCGCTGATCAGTGCCTTTCTGAACACGCCTGCCTCGGCAGTGGTCGTGGATGAGTCATCTTCAGGCGAAACACTTGGGCGGTCGGTTGTCGATCCGGTGCTGTTGTCGGCGATGCGGGAGGCCGAGCCGCTGGTCTTGTTGTGCCTGTTGCCCGAAGGCGGGCCTTTCAGCCCCTGCGCTCAACCGCTGTGCACCTGCCGTATGCTCATGGGGCGCGGCGCGGGCGTTGCTCGATGAGCGCGGTCGTGCCTGGATCAACGCCGCAGTGGTTGCTGCTGGACGCACCGAGTGCGCCTGAGGCGGTGCGGCTGGTGCACGCGCAGTTCGCCGAGGCCCGGCGTTTTGCCCTGTTCGAAGGCACCGAGTTGCATGGGCTGCGCGAGCACGGCCCGCTGTTGGTGGATCTGCGCCAATCACCCGCGCTGGTCAGCCTTTGTCACCTGGACCCGCGTGCCTGGCCGGGGTTGTTGTTGGCCAGCCCAACGCCCGTCGGGCAATTGCTCACGCATCTGCGGCGCATGCTGACGGTGACACTGGGCCTGCATCACAAAGCTCTGTTGAATTACTACAACCCGCACACCGCCAGCTATTTTTTCGACGGTTGCGATTCCCAAGAGCTCAGCTGCTGGCTGGGCCCGATCAGCTTGGCGCGCTGGTTCGGTGGCACGTGGGCCGACCGGGCGATCGGCAGCCAGGGCTGGCAACAACTGTCCAACCCGGGACTGCCGGTGGCGGCGTTGGAGAAAGAACACGGCCTCAGCGACCGACAGCAGGGCCAGTTGCAACGATGCCTGTTGGAGCGCCACGCGTGGCAATGGTGCCGCTCCACCGGGCGTGATTACCGTCGGCTCTGGGAGGATTTGCAGCAGGGGCTGGCGTTGGGATTCACCGAGCGGACGGTGCTCGATGACTGGCTGTGGCTGCGCCTGCAATACCCTGATGCCCGGCCCGTTCCGGGGCCGGAGGGAGGCTCGCAGCGCGAGCGTCTCGATCACCTGCGGCGGCGGTGGCAGGGTCGCCAGGATTGAAGTTATGGGGGCGGCGCGCCGAGCCAACGGTCGCGCCGCTGCAAGTGCCAGGCAAACCCACCGAGGGTCAGGCTGCGCAGGGCCATGAACAGCAGAAAGGTGATCCACAGTCCATGGTTGCCCAAGCCCAGCAGCATCCAGGCGATTGGCGACACGAGCAGTAGGGTCAAGACCATGCCGTTGCGCATTTCCCGGGCGCGGGTGGCACCGATGAACAGGCCGTCGAGCAAGTAGCTCCAGACCGCGATCAGCGGCAAGGTCGCCAGGTAGGGCAGGTAGTCGTAAGCGGTGGCGCGTACGTCGGGGATATCGGTTTGCATGTCGATGAACAAGTGGCCGGCGAGCAGGAACAGCAGGGCAAAGCCGAGGCTTGCAATCAGTGACCAACCGCCGGCGACCACCAGCGAGCGGCGCAGGGCCAGGCGGTCGCGGGCGCCAATGGCATGGCCGCACAGCGCTTCCACGGCGTGGGCCAGGCCGTCCAGGGCATGGGCGGTCAGCAGCAGGCCGTTGAGCAGCAAGGCATTGGCCGCCACGGTGGCGTCCCCCAGGCGCGCGCCTTGCACCGTGATCAGGAAAAACACCGCTTGCAACGCCAGGCTGCGAATGAAAATGTCCCGGTTCACCGTCAGCAGCGGACGCCAGTTCTGCCACACGCCCAGGGCCGCCCAGGCCATCTGTCCGGGCCAGGCCCGCAGTGTCTTGCGAGCCAGGGCCAGGCCGACCAGCGCTCCGGTCCACTCGGCAATCACCGACGCTCGGGCCGAACCGGTCACGCCCCAGTCCAGGCCGATCACGAACCAAAGGTTCAGGGCGATGTTGACCAGGTTGGTCACCAACAGGATCGCCAACGGCGCCCGGGCATTCTGGGCGCCGAGGAACCAGCCCACCAGCGCATAGCTGGCCAGCGCCGCCGGCAAGCCGAAGAGTCGGGCGTGGAAGAAGTCGCGGGTCAACTGGTTGAGCTCGGCGGACGGCTGCATGAAATGCAACGCCACGTCGCTCAACGGCACGCCGACGGCACCGAGCAGCAGCGCCAGCCCCATCGCCAACAGCAGTCCTTGCCACAACACTTGCCGCAGCGCCGCTCCGTCACCCCGCCCGGCAGCCTGGGCGGCGAACCCGGTGGTGCCCATGCGCAAGAAACCCATGGCCCACGCCAACACCGTATATAAACTCGCCCCGACCGCCACGGCGCCCAACTGATGGGCATGGGGCAAATGGCCGATGACGGTGCTGTCCACCAACGCCACCAGCGGCACGGAGATGTTCGAGAGAATCATCGGCGCAGCCAGTGCCCAGACCCGGCGATGGGTCAGGCGGTCGCGCCAGTCGGTGATCAGGTTGGACATGCGGGCTCCTTGATGGAGCGCGATTGTAGCGGGTTCTAGGGAGGATCGTTCCCTAGGGTATTCGGACTCATTGTGGCGAGGGGATTTATCCCCGCTGGGCTGCGAAGCAGCCCCAAAACCAGACACTGCAGTGTGTCAGATTCATTGAATCCAACCTTCAAGGGGCTGCTGCGCAGCCCAGCGGGGATAAATCCCCTCGCCACAAGGTTGTGTTCGGCTTGGGATCGAGGGTGCTTTAGTGAATGATCCAACTCAACAACCACAACCCCAGCACCAGCCAGATGATGCCCATGACGATCGAGGCCCGCATGAAGGCGCGGATGGCCGAGTACAGCAGCATCAGCCCAAGGATCAGCGCAATGATGCTGATGATCGAAGTGTCCATGCCCAAGGTGCGTGACAGCCCATCGACGAAATTGCCGCCGGCGTTGGCCAGGGTGTTGAAGAGGCCGCTGAGCAGGTCGACGATGAAACGGATTACCGAACCGAGCGCCTGGCCGAGCCATTCGAAAAAGCTTTCTACCTGCATATGTGCATCCTGATGGGAGGGAATCCGAACTGAGCCGTTGGCTCCTGATTGTAGGAGCTGTGGCGGCCGAGTTGGTTCGATTATGGGGCAAACCGTCGCTTCGTACCGAGACTCTTGCCTTCCCCGGTCATCCCCCTGAAGCTATGCGCATTCAGGAGAACCCGATGAACCTTGTTGAACTGACCGCACGCCTGCATGCCATTCGTGACCATAACGATTGGCGGCAATTCCACAGCCCGAAAAACCTCGCCATGGCCGCCAGTGTGGAAATGGCCGAGCTGGTGGAGATTTTCCAGTGGCTGACCGAGGACCAGTCGCGCCAGTTGCCGGCGGACAAACTGGCCCACGCCGGGCAGGAAGTCGGTGACATCGTGTTGTACCTGTTACTGCTTTGCAGCGAGCTGGGCCTGGACATGGACGCCGTGGTGCGCAGCAAACTGGCCGACAGCGAACGGCGGTTCGGCCGATGAGCGACCGTCATTTCGATCAGCTCGCCACGCGTTTCGCGGAAAAAATCTACGGTGGGGCCAAAGGCGCGATCCGCCTGGCGGTGCTCCAGGCCGATCTGCTGGAAACCCTGCCGCAGCGTCCATTACGTGTGCTGGACATCGGCGCTGGCCTGGGCCACATGTCGTTGTGGTTGGCCGAGCGCGGTCACCAGGTGACCCTGGCCGAGCCGGCCGAACCCATGCTCGAAGGCGCTCGCCAGCGTTTTGCCGAGGCCGGCCAGCAGGCCACGTTCATCCAGGCACCGTGGCAGGACCTGCTCGGCCAACTGACCGAGCCTTACGACCTGGTGCTGTGTCACGCGGTGCTGGAATGGCTGGCCGAGCCCCACGCGATCCTGCCGGTGCTGCATCAACTGACGGCGCCTGGCGGTTGGCTGTCCCTGGCGTTCTACAACCGCGACGCGCTGGTCTATCGCAACCTGCTCAAGGGGCATTTCCGCAAGTTGCGCAAAAACGACATGGCCGGCGAAAAACAGAGCCTGACCCCGCAACAACCCCTTGATCCGCGAGATTTGGCGGCGCAACTTGAAGGCCTCTGGCAGGTCGAAAGCCAGAGTGGCGTGCGGGTTTTCCATGACTACATGCCGGTGGAGTTCCAGGGCCGCGTGGAACTTGCGCAGTTGCTGGAAATGGAACTGGTCCACCGTCGCCATCCGGCGTTTGCCGGGTTGGGACGTTATCTGCACTGGATCTGCCGTCCCCTCTGATCCGCAAGTGCAACTGGAGCGCGAAATGAAAGGTCGTTCAGGGTTGTTGGTGCTGTGCCTGGGGCTGGTGGCCTGCCAGGGCAGCAACCCCTATGTCGCCACCTCCAATCCGTTGCCGCCGGCGCCACCGGAGGCCGCCACGGTGTTCGACCGCAGCGCCTACCCGGCGCCGCCCCGTGATTACGGGCGCTATCGCAGCTGGGCCTGGCGCGACGGGCGCCTGCCGCCGGGCACGGCCTGGGCGGATTCGGCCCAAGTGGCCGAAGCGGTGAGCAATGCCCTCGACCAGCGTGGCTTGCGGCCGCTGCATGACAACCGGCCCGCCGATCTGTTCGTCAGCGCCGACCTGCGCCTGGAAACCCGCGTGCGCCAGGTCCGGGATGATTATGATGCCGGCTATTACGGCGGCTATAACCGTTATGATCGCTACGGTCCGGGTTATGGCGTGTACCATCCGATGCCGATGGTGCGCACGTATCAGGAGCAAGTCGTGGTGGTCCGGGTGGACCTGTTCGATGCTCGGACCGGTCAGCCGGTGTGGAGCGCCAGCGCCGAGACGGGCCAGAGAGGCAGCCAGAGCGAACGCACCGATGCCATTCGCGAGGCCGTGGAAAAAGCCATGTCGGCGTATCCCCCCAGTTGATTACGCAACGGAGAAAAACCATGTTTCGCCGTCTTGCTCTATTGGCCTTCACCCTGTTGCTGGGGGCTTGTGCTTCTAACCAGGTCAACCATGACTTTGACACCAGCCGTGATTTTGCAGCGTATCGCAGTTGGAGCTGGAAAGACCCGGCGCTGCAGTATCGCCCCGATGACCCACGCATCAAGAGCGACCTGACCGAACAGCGGATCCGCCAGGCGGTGGCCGATCAACTCGACCAGCGCGGCTTGCGCCCGGCTGCGGCGGGTGGGCGCGGCGATGTGCTGGTCCAGGCCTATTTGATCGTCGAGGACCGCCAGCAACAGGTCACCACCAACTATGGCGGCGGTTGGGGCGGCCCATGGAATGGCTACTGGGGTGGGCCGATGTACAACGAAACCCGCAACATCAGCTACAAAGTCGCCACCGTGCAGATCGACCTGCTCGACGGTAAGGACGGCAAGCTGGTGTGGCGTGGCAGTGATGAACAACTGCTCAGCAATTCCCCCAACCCGGCCGACCGCAACACGGCTGTGCGCGAGACGGTGGGGCGGATTCTGTCCAACTACCCGCCGCGTTGACCACGGCGAATTCAAGATGGGTGGAGGCTGACCCACCACCATCGCGAGCAAGCTCGCTCCCACAGGGATTGGCGGTGGACATCGTATCTATGAACACCCTGAAACAAACTGTGGGAGCGGGCTTGCTCGCGAAGACGGCGGCACATTCAACCTTGATGCAAGCTGACCCAGCGCCATCGCGAGCAAGCCCGCTCCCACAGGGGGGGGCGGTGAATGCTATCGACCTACTCAGGTTGCCGGCCGCCACTCTCCCACCATATGTTCCAGCGCCCCGGTCCCCACCAGTTGCAGTTGCCCACTGGAGCCCGCCGCGCTGGACAGCAGGGTCACTTCACTGGGCAGGCGCACCGGTTTCTTGAAGGTCACCTCGATCTCGATGTTGGCCTCGGGCAGGTGGTCATCCAGCGCCGCCAGGGTCCTGGCCTTGTTCCACAAGCCATGGGCGATGGCAGTGGGGAAGCCGAACAGCCTGGCGCTGATACCGCTCAGGTGAATCGGATTGTAGTCGCCGGAAACCTTGGCGTATTGCCGGCCGATGCCAGCCGGTGCGGTCCAGTGCGCGACTTCAATCAAGGGCAGGCTGGCTTGAGGGGATTCGTCCACGAGCGCGCCGTCAAGCTGGACGCCTTTGCACAGCATCTGGCTGCGGGCCTCCCACAAGGGGCCCAACTGATCATCAAGGCCGGTCACTAGGTCGAATACCGCGCCTTTGGGGTGGGCTTGCAGGTTCTCGACATGGACGCTGGCCCGCACCTGGCCGACCCCGCCCATCGGGCGCAGCACCCGGATGCGGTTGCTCAAGTGGATCAGCCCCAGCAGCGGAAAGGGAAAGCCCCGCCCCGTGAGCAATTGCATCTGCAGGGCAAACGCCAGGACGTGGGGATAAGTCGGCGGCAGCAGTCCGTTATCGACGAAACCGCACACCTTGCGATAGGCCGCCAGCCGTTGTGGATCGACCTGAAGCACCTGGCGCAGGCCTTCCTCGGGCAAGGTCGTTCCGGTGACCTTGCGCCGCGTCGCCGCTTTTGAATAGAGCCCGGACATGGATGGCGGGCTGCTGACCTCATGCCATTGGATCGTCATGGTCATGCTCCCAAAAGGCTTTGGCCGCATACCCGCAGGGCCTGTCCGGTCACGGCGCCCGTGCCCGGCTGCGCGAGCCAGGCCACGGCTTCGGCGACATCTTGAGGCAGGCCGCCCTGGCCGAGGGAACTCATGCGCCGTCCGGCCTCGCGCAAGGCGAAGGGGATCTCGGCGGTCATGCGGGTTTCAATGAAGCCCGGCGCCACGGCGTTGATGCTGATGCCCCGAGATTGCAGCAGCGGCGCCCAGGCCTGGGCCAGGCCGATCAGCCCGGCCTTGCTCGCCGCATAGTTGGTCTGCCCACGGTTGCCGGCAATGCCGCTGATGGAGGCCAGCAGAACGACCCGGCCATTGTCGCGCAGGGTGCCGCTGTCGAGCAGGGCCTTGGTCAGCACTTGCGGGGCGTTGAGGTTGACGGCCAACACGGCGTCCCAGAATTCCGGGGTCATGTTGGCGAGGGTCTTGTCCCGGGTGATGCCGGCGTTGTGCACCACGATGTCGACGCCGTCGGGCAGGTGCTCGATCAACTGGGCGGCGGCATCTTCGGCGCAGATATCCAGCGTGACGCTGCGCCCGCTCAAGCGCGCCGCCAAGGCATCGAGGTCAGTCTTGGCCTGGGGGACGTCGAGCAGGATCACGTCGGCGCCATCGCGGGCCAGGGTTTCGGCGATGGAGGCGCCGATCCCGCGGGCCGCGCCAGTGACCAGCGCCTTGAGCCCCGTAAGCGGTCGCGTCCAGTCATGGACCTGGGTGCCACAGGCGTCGAGGCGAATGACCTGCCCGGAAATGAAGGCACTCTTGGGCGACAGGAAAAACCGCAGCGCACCTTCCAACTGCGCTTCGGCACCGTCGCCGACATACAGCAGTTGCAGCGTCCCGCCGTGGCGCAGCTCTTTGGCCAGGGAACGGCTGAAACCTTCCAACGCCCGCTGGGCACTGGCGCTGAACGGATCGCCAAGGCTTTGCGGTGCGCGCCCGAGGATGACGATATGGGCGCTGTGGTCGAGGTTCTTCATCAGCGGCTGGAAAAATTCCCGCAGCTGCTTGAGCTGGTCGGCCTGCACCAAATGGCTGGCGTCGTACACCACTGCCTTGATTTTCGGGCCGTGGCCGGGGATCCACTCGGTGGCCACGGTCGGTTCGCCGCCGTAGATGAAAATGGTGTCGGTCAGGCGCTTGGCGAACGTGCCGATCTGTTCGGTCAACGGCCCGCCGCCCAGCAGCAGTGCGCCTTCGATCGGCCGTAGCCGCCCGGCCTGCCAGCGTTCCAGGCGTACCGGCGATGGCAGGCCGAGGGACCCGACCATGCGCCGGCCAATGGGCGAATTGGCGAAGTCGATATAACGGTCAGACATGGAACACACTCCGGCTGATGAGGTTCCAAGTGTGGACCATGATTGGCAATCAGTCGTTCGATCGGCGAGATAAAGCCTAAGCTTGAGCGGGAGCGCTTTGTCCAGGGCACCGAACCCCTGTGGGAGCAAAGCTTGCTCGCGATGAACGATGACGCGACCTACCTGAAAAACGCGGTGTCTGCATCGCGAGCAAGCTTTGCTCCCACAGGGGGCGGTTGAGTTTTCTTAGTGTATTAGACCTACAGGGGAGTTCTTCATGACACAACTACGCCGCGTCGCGATCATCGGTGGTAACCGCATTCCCTTCGCCCGTTCCAATGGGCCCTATGCCACCGCCAGCAACCAGGCGATGTTGACGGCCGCCCTTGAGGGGCTGATCGAACGCTACAACCTGCATGGCCTGCACATCGGCGAAGTGGCGGCCGGAGCCGTGCTCAAGTTTTCCCGGGATATGAACCTGACCCGCGAATGCGTGCTCGGTTCGCGGCTATCACCGATGACGCCGGCCTATGACGTACAGCAAGCCTGTGGCACCGGGCTGGAAACAGTGCTGCTGGTGGCCAACAAGATCGCCCTGGGCCAGATCGACAGCGCCATTGCCGGCGGCGTCGACACCACGTCGGATGCGCCAATCGGGGTCAGTGAAGGGTTGCGCAGGATCTTGCTGCAAGCCAATCGCGCCAAGACCGCCGCTGAGAAAATCAAAGTATTCCTGCAATTGCGCCCCCAGCACCTGATGCCGGACTTGCCGCGCATCAACGAACCGCGCACCGGCCTGAGCATGGGCGAGCACTGCGAATTGATGGCCCAGACCTGGCAGATCCCCCGGGAGGCCCAAGACCAGTTGGCCCTGGAAAGCCATCAGAAAATGGCCGCGTCCTACGCCGAAGGTTGGCAGAACGACTTGATGACACCGTTTCTCGGCCTGACCCGGGACAACAACCTGCGCCCGGACCTGACCCTGGAAAAACTCGCTTCCCTCAAGCCGGCCTTCGAAAAAAGTGCCAAGGGCACGCTGACGGCGGGCAACTCCACGCCACTGACCGACGGCGCCTCGTTGGTACTGCTGGGCAGCGAAGAGTGGGCCAAGGCCCGGGGCCTGCCGATCCTGGCGTATCTGCGCGACGGTGAAACGGCAGCGGTGGATTTCGTCAATGGCGCCGAAGGGTTGCTGATGGCCCCGGTCTACGCCGTGCCGCGATTGCTGGCGCGCAACGGCCTGACCTTGCAGGACTTCGATTACTTCGAGATCCACGAAGCGTTCGCCGCCCAAGTGTTGTGCACGCTGAAGGCCTGGGAAGACCCGGACTATTGCAAGACCCGCCTGGGCCTCGACGCACCGCTGGGGTCCATCGACCGCAGTCGCTTGAACGTGAAGGGTAGCTCCCTGGCCGCCGGGCATCCGTTTGCCGCCACGGGCGGGCGCATTGTCGCCAACCTCGCCAAGTTGCTGGACGCCGCCGGGCGAGGTCGCGGGTTGATTTCCATCTGCGCCGCCGCCGGCCAGGGAGTGACGGCGATCATCGAGCGTTGACGAGAGTGCCCTCCTGGCGGGACGCCAGTGCCTTGTGCCGGCTGGCGTAGCGCTCGGCCAGGATCGAGCAGACGATCAATTGCAAGGGGTGGTAGATCATGATCGGCAGCAGAATCAGCCCGAGGCCGGGATGGTTGCCGAAAATCAACGCCGCCATCGGCACCCCGGCTGCCAGGGATTTCTTGCTGGCGCAGAACACTGCGGCGACTTCGTCGGCGTTGTTGAATTTCAGGGCGCGGGCGGTGCGGGTGGTGGCCCACAGGATGATTGCCAGCAGCACGGCACTGCCCACCACTGCGCTGAGCAACACGCCGTTGCCTTGCTGGCGCCAGATGCCGGACACCATCGAGTTGCAGAAGGCCGCGTAGACCAGCAGCAGGATCACCAGCTTGTCGATGACGCTGGTATAGCGTTTGTACCGACCGAAGAAGCCGGCCAGCCAACGCCGCAGGAACTGCCCCAGCACCAGCGGCAGCAGCAACATTATGCACAGGTCGAGCAAGGTTGAACCCAGGTCGATGCCGCCGGCGCCGCTGCCGACCACGAAACTGACCAGCAACGGTGTCAGGAAAATGCCCAGCACGCTGGACAGGCTCGCGTTGAGAATCGCCGCCGGCACGTTACCTTTTGCGCTGCCAGTCAGGGCCACCGAGGAAGAAATCGTCGAGGGCAGGGCGCACAGATAGAAGAACCCCAGCATCAGCAGCGCCGGCACATGGCTGCCCAGCAGCCAGTTGCTGAGCAGCCAGAGCAACGGAAATACGCCAAAGGTGAAAGCTTGCACCATCACGTGCAGCCGGATGTTCTTCAGGCCGTGGCGGATCTGCTCGCCGGACAGGTTGACCCCGTGCAGGAAGAACACCACGAAGATGCCGATGTTGACCACCCATTCGGCATGCATGGCACCGCCCGTGGCACCAAAGGTGGGAAAGAAGTACGCCAGCAGCGTGGCGAGCACCATGCCGCACAGGAACCAGTCGGTCACCATGCGTTTGAGGTGTCTGAAGATATGCATAGGGCACCGCATGTTGTAAGAAAAGTCGACTTAGCCTAACGTCGTCCTCATCAGTCGTCTTGCGACATAAGGCCAATCAATGCCGCCTAAGGGACACCAGCAACTGGAACGACGTATCCCCGACCTGGCGCAATTGCCGAGGCCGCTGTATGCCCGTGTCGAAAGCTTGAGCGCCGGTTCCTGGACGCAAGCTCATCGTCATGACTGGGTGCAATTTTCCTACGCCATCAGCGGCGTTCTCGGCGTACACACCGCCGCCGGCAGCTTCTTCGCCCCACCACAACGGGGCATCTGGATCCCTGCCGACCTGGAACATCAGGTGGTGACCTCCACCCGGGCGGAAATGCGCAGCCTGTATGTCCATCGTCACGCCTGCCCCTGGGCCGATGAGCGCTGTCGGGTGCTGGAAGTCACGCCACTGGCCCGTGAGTTGATCAAGGTATTCTGTCAGTTGCCGGTCGATTATCCCCAAGGCGATACCCAGGAAGAACGGCTGGTGCAGGTGCTGCTGGACCAGTTGGCGACGTTGCCGGAAGTGGGATTTTCCCTGCCGCTGCCGCGACATGCCCGCTTGCTGGCGCTGTGTAACGAATTGATCGAACAACCCGAACAGAACGTCACCTTGCAAGCCTGGTCTGAACGTCTGGGCACGTCGGAAAAAACCCTGATGCGTCTGTTCCAGCGTGAGACCGGCCTGAGCTTTCGTGCCTGGCGCCAGCGCATGCGCTTGTTGTCGTCCCTGGGCTCGTTGGAGAAAGGGGACAGCGTCACCAGCGCCGCGTTGTCGTGTGGGTACGATTCAACGTCCGCATTCATTGCCGCGTTCAAGGGGATGTTCGGGTATACGCCGGGGGAGTTGTTCAAGCATTGAGTTGTCGGTAGACATGCCTGTCAGCTCTTGTCGCAAATACCTGGGTATTCAGTTGCCAACGCCAGCGCCGGTCTCGGCTATGATTCGACGCCGTCGATTGATCCGGCACATTGTGTGCATCACAGGTTCATAGGTCGGCAACCCCTCCCCGCGGAGGAAGGATTGCCGTATAACGACTGTCATTCGCGTGTTTGGTAATAAAGGACCCACAATAAAAGCTGATGAAGACTCCAAAACGCATTGAACCCCTGATCGAGGACGGTCTGGTCGACGAGGTGCTGCGCCCACTCATGAGTGGTAAAGAAGCAGCTGTTTATGTGGTGCGCTGCGGCAACGAGCTACGTTGCGCGAAGGTCTACAAGGAGGCGAACAAGCGAAGTTTTCGTCAGGCGGCCGAGTATCAGGAAGGCCGTAAGGTGCGCAACAGCCGTCAGGCCCGGGCCATGGCCAAGGGCTCGAAGTTCGGGCGCAAGGAAACCGAGGACGCCTGGCAGAATGCCGAAGTGGCGGCATTGTTCCGCCTGGCAAGCGCGGGTGTGCGCGTGCCCAAGCCGTACGACTTCCTTGAAGGCGTGCTGCTGATGGAATTGGTGGCCGACGAGTACGGCGATGCGGCGCCGCGCCTGAACGACGTGGTGCTGGAGCCGGACCAGGCCCGTGAATATCACGCCTACCTGATTTCCCAGATCGTGTTGATGCTGTGTACCGGTCTGGTGCACGGTGACCTGTCGGAGTTCAACGTGCTGCTGACGCCGACGGGGCCGGTGATCATCGACCTGCCGCAAGCCGTGGATGCCGCGGGTAACAACCATGCCTTCAGCATGCTGGAGCGGGACGTGGGCAACATGGCGTCCTACTTCGGCCGGTTTGCCCCGGAACTCAAGCGCACCAAGTACGCCAAGGAAATGTGGGCGCTGTACGAAGCTGGCACCCTGCACCCGGCCAGCGTGCTGACCGGCGAGTTCGACGAGCCGGAAGAGCTGGCGGATGTCGGCGGGATCATGCGTGAAATCGAGGCCGCTCGCCTGGATGAGGAGCGCCGTCAGGCCGTCCGCGCCGCCGACGATGCCCCACCCGGCAAGACCGAAGAACCACCGCCGCCGTGGATGCAATGATCGGCTGAACAGAAACCCGGCCAATGGCCGGGTTTTTTGTGGGCGCTGCAAAATCCTCTATCCACCGCAGGCCTCCTAATGAAATGGTCCTCTCAGACCTCCCCCCAGTGAAAGCTAAGCTTTCACTGGGGGATCTACCGGAGACCGCCGCCATGAATACTGACAATCTTGCTATTACCAGCTTGGATCTAGGCAAAAACTGCTTCCACTTCTACGGTCAAGATAACCGCGGGCGCCACCTGTTCCGTGCCAAGGTTTCACGCGCTCAGGTTTTTGCCTTCATTGCTCAACTGCCCCCTTGCACCCTGGCTATGGAAGCCTGCGGCGGTGCGCATTTCATGGGCCGATTCGCAGTCAGTTGTGGCCATCAACCCAAACTCATAGCAGCCCAACATGTACGTCCTTACGTCAAAAGCAACAAGAACGACTATGTCGATGCAGAGGCTATTGGCGAAGCCGCCAGTCGATCTGCGATGCGCTTCGTTGCGCTAAAAACCGAGGCTCAGCAAGCACTCAGCATGCTCAATATGACCCGTGAAGCGTTCATGCGAGATCGGACCGCCACGGTCAATCGCATTCACGCTTTTCTGCTTGAGTGGGGGGTTAGCTTGAAGCCGACCTTCAAATCAATCAGAGAACTGCCCAAAGTCCTGGAGGAGCTCCGCGCACCTGTGCCGGTCATTCGTCTCTTTGAGCAATTTCACGCTCATTTCAGCTATCTCGATGAACGAGTTAAGGCGTTAACCAAAGAATTGGAAGGCCAGGTCGCTGAAGACGATCTGGCTACACGGTTGATGACGATGCCGTGCGTCGGCCCGATCACCTCCAGCGCCCTGGCTGCAGAAATAGGTGACGGCAAACAGTACAAACGGGGCCGTGACTACTCCGCCTCGATAGGCCTGGTACCCAAGCAACTCACTACTGGCGGGAAGCCGCATTTACTAGGCATCAGCAAGCGTGGCGACCGTAATCAGCGACGATTGCTTGTGCAATGCAGCCAGACCTTTATCAATCACCTGGATAAACAAACCGGGCACTTGGCGGATTGGGTACGCGGGCTGTTAGCTCGTCACCACCGCAATGTTGTGGTGTGTGCGTTGGCGAATAAATTGGCGCGCATAGCCTGGGCCTTAGCGCACACCCATGGAATATATGAGGCAGGGCCAAGCGCACAGAACGCTTGACCCTGCGTTACCGAGCACCACCCACCTGGTTTTGCGATGCTGGATAACAGATGACGTAAACGGCCTACCGACCTGACAGAAAACCTGGGCTCCCACACGGCTCTAAAGCCGATCTACCCTAATCAGGACTGTCAGGCGCGATTTTCATCGCGGCGCGAATTTATCTTTTCGACGCCGAATAGATTGCGGCAAGCCAATCACGCATCCAAATTCAGTATTGCAGAAACTGAGAGGACCATAGATGTGGGAGCG